>JBGVOL010000073.1:0-81823 GCA_045126475.1 Lachnospiraceae bacterium
TTTTTAGAATACATATGTTTCAGAATAACTAAATTCAAGAATAAAGGGTCTGACAACAGATGTCAAACCCTAATAAAAATGAATTTAGTCTTCAGTATGGAATTTAAGTTTACATGTGGAATTTACATTTTCATTCAACCATTTAATTCCGAACACTCTCATGGCATTTTTGTACATAATATCCTCATATGCCTCTGTGCCGATTTTACCCTCCAGTTCATTAAAATAGCGCTGATATAATGACGGTTCTCCTTGCATATTCTGACGGTATGTATGCAGGCCGTCTATTGGACTGTCACTTCCGAAAAACAGCTTTTTACTGCCATATCTCTCAACTATCTCCAGAGTACTTTCAAGTGGCACCCATGTTGTATCTCCGTATAAATTTGGCAGCTTTCCAAGAAGTGATATTGCCTCCTTATTGTCTGTACCAAGACCCATATGAACCATTACAAAATTGATATCAGGATATTTTTTTGCCATATTGTACACCCTTACAGGACTTGCCTCGTCACAGTCCGCTGTATGTGACACAACAGGCAGATTATACTTCCCTGCAAGCTTAATGTATGGCTCAACACGATCTGAATCAAAGGCTGTCTTAGAATGAAACGGATGTACCTTTATTCCGTAAACTACATCTCTGTTTTCTTTTAAAATTTCCTCAAAACGCTCATCTGCACTTTCTGTTGCAGGCTTAATCCATGGCATAATACCTATTTTATCCATATTATTTCTTGCAAAAGCTACACTTTTCAAAAATGACTGTTCCTGACTTACCTGCTTTTCAGGCGGAACCGGTTTCCACAGGCAGTCATATTCAACTGCAGCATTTGAAACAAGCGCAAAATCAATGTTATAAAGCTCCATTGACTTTAACACTACCTCTTCACTCATATCAACCACCTTTTCCGGCGATTCAAACAGTCCCATATGGACATGAGTATCTATAATCATAATATTTCACCTTCCCCTATTAAATAAACATCGTCATATAAATCGGAATATACGTAATTCCATCTTCATATTTCAAATCTTTCGTGTATATAATATACCTGTCCTCCATTTTCATCTGGTACTTTTCAATTAAATAATCAAATGATTTATGACTTTTATAACCGGATGACTTCACTTCCAACGGACAGATTTTTTTCTTCTTGACTGTCACAAAATCAATCTCGTATTTCTTTTCTTTATCTGAATCTTTTGGTGTGTAACTGTATTCATGAAAGTATAACTCATGACCGGAAGCTCTAAGCATTTGAGCGACAACATTTTCCATAATCATTCCCTGATTTATTCCAATATTGTCAAAAATCAATGCCTTATATAAATCATTTCCCGTGTCTTGTGAATTTCTCATAATCTGTGTAACAAGCAACCCTGTGTCTCCCAGATATAGCTTAAAATTACTTGTATCGGCATATGATTTCAAAGATATTTCCGGCTTTGTAACATTTATACATTCGTTTCCAATCATTGATTGCGCAATAAAATTAACAGCATCAACATAATTTTTGTATCTGGCATTTCTATCTATCTTGGAAAATTTGAAATGAGAATTACGGCTTTCCAATTGCTCCGGGATAGTCTGATATATAACGGATGCCTTCTCATGATTTTCATCATCATATTTTTCTAAATCTTCCTCATACAGGTCCAAAATATTCCGTTTAATAAAATCAATCTGTTCAAAGGTCTTTCCCTGTACAAATGCATTAACTGCCTGAGGCATACCACCTACAGCCATATATGTCCTAAATTCTTTCATGACCTTTCTGTGAATATTGTCACCTAATGCTTTTCTGTTTTGAAAAGCTTCCTGTACCACCGGAATTGTCACATCATCACCCAAAGCCCATAAGTATTCTTCAAAATCCATAGGAAACATCCTGATTCTGTACTCCTCCGACGGAATCAGAATATCCTTTACATTTTTACGAATTGAAATCAGTGAGCCGGTTTCAATATAATCATATCTTCCATCTGCAACCAGATACTTAATTGCCTGTCTTGCAAGTGGAAATAGCTGTACCTCATCAAATATAATTACACATCTGTTACCTTTAAGACTTCTGCCCTTTAATAAAAACAGATTCCTGAAAAAAGAGTCCATATTACCTATATTTTCTCTGAAATTGTTTTTAATATCATCATTTTCTTTTGCAAAATCAAGAATCATATAATCATCATATTCATTTTTTGCAAATTCCTCTACAATTGTACTTTTGCCAATTCTTCTTGCACCTTCAAGTATGACTGCCGAACTTCCTGCAGACAACTCTTTCCATTTGCAAAGTTTGTCATATACTTTTCTCCGAAATACCATAGATAATACACCTCCATACAATTACGATATCATCTCTTCACGAATTTTGCAAATGTTTTTATCTGTTTTTTCACGAATTTTGAAAATGTTTTACCCGACTTTTTCACGAATTTTTAAAATGTTTAGTTCTCTCCAACCTTCTTCGAATAGTATACACAATGATGTACCATACCGTGGTACTCAATATCCTCAACCTTTTGGGTTAATTTCATTCCGCATTTCTGCATAACCTTTATACTTGCAATATTGCTCTCAAAGGCTCCTGTCACAATCTCCTTCACACCGCTTCGGAAAAGTTCATCCATAACACCTTTTAGCGCTTCCGTTGCATATCCGCGATTGTTATACTCCGGGTCAATTACATAACCCAGTTCAATCCGGTCTCCGTCCTTATCAACTTCATTAACAAAGCCTATGAGCATACCATTTAAATAAATACCTGCCTCCAGACATTTATCGGACAGCGAATCATTTTTAAGTCTGAAAAACAATTTTAAAGCTTCTTCCTCAGACTTAAAATCAGGTATCATATATGTCTCTTTTATTTTCTCATCTGTAAGCATCTGTATCATTCTTACCCTGTCATCATCTGTATACGGTTTTAATACCAATCTCTCTGTCTTTATATACACTTTCATAATCTCCTTTTTCACATAATATATGCTAAAATCCCCCGCCAAAAACAGCGGGGGAATAACTTCTCATATAATTAGTGGTGGAATAATCTGATACCTGTAAATGCCATCACCATATTGTACTTGTCTGCGCACTCTATAACGAGGTCATCTCTTACAGAACCGCCCGGCTGTGCAATATACTTAACTCCGCTCTTCTTTGCTCTCTCAATATTGTCTGAGAATGGGAAGAATGCGTCCGAACCACAGATTACATCTGTGTTCTTGTCAAGCCATGCACGCTTTTCCTCTGCTGTAAATACAGCAGGCTTAACCTTAAAAATCTTCTCCCATGCACCGTCAGCAAGGATGTCCATATACTCATCACCCATGTATACGTCAATGGCATTATCTCTGTCGGCACGACCAAGCTTGTCTACAAACTGAAGTCCCAGTACCTGTGGAGACTGACGAAGGAACCAGTTGTCCGCCTTCTGTCCTGCAAGTCTTGTACAGTGAATTCTTGACTGCTGTCCTGCACCGATACCGATTGCCTGACCACCCTTTACATAGCACACAGAATTTGACTGTGTATATTTGAGAGTGATAAGTGCAATCTTCATGTCAATAAGTGCTGACTCAGGAATATCCTTATTCTTTGTAACGATGTTTGACAATAAATCACCGTTTATATCAAGCTCATTGCGTCCCTGTTCAAATGTAATTCCGTATACCTGCTTTCTCTCAATCTCAGCAGGTACATATGACTCATCAATCTGGATAACGTTGTAGTTGCCCTTTTTCTTTTCCTTTAATATTGCAAGAGCCTCATCTGTGTATCCCGGAGCAATAACACCGTCTGAAACCTCTCTCTTTATGAGCATGGCTGTGTCCTTATCACACACATCCGAAAGAGCGATAAAATCACCGAATGATGACATTCTGTCGGCACCTCTTGCTCTTGCGTATGCACATGCCAGAGGAGATAACTCGCCAAGGTCATCCACCCAGTAAATCTTTGCAAGTGTATCATCAAGAGGAAGACCTACTGCGGCACCTGCCGGCGATACATGCTTAAATGATGTAGCCGCAGGAAGACCTGTTGCCTCCTTTAACTCCTTAACAAGCTGCCAGCCGTTAAATGCATCAAGGAAATTGATATATCCCGGTCTGCCGTTTAACACTGTTACAGGTAAATCACTTCCGTCCTCCATGAATATTCTTGAAGGCTTCTGATTTGGGTTACAACCGTACTTTAACTGAATCTCGTTCATTTTTATTCTCCTTTACTGGTTCTTATTCATAATCCTTGTTTCATACTTGCCTGTCTCAATATCGATAAATCTGACAAAGAGAGATACCTTGTTGTCGGCATTTAAGCTGTTCCATACTTCATTTGTGAATGCATCAATATCTGCTCCGTCGATTTCAACCCACTTTGGCTCACCCTCAAAACTTGGAAGAGGATTGCCGTCATGCATATATGTGTGGATAAAACGTCCCTCACCTGCTACAGGATTATCATATGTGTATGTATATCTGTTGCAGCAGTCAGGATTTCCATTGTTGCTCTTTAAAATAGACATTGCGAAATCGTACTTTCCGTTCTTCACATTCATTATGCCTGAAATTCTTGGTGTAAAGTTTGGTCCGTCAGGCTCAAACTCACGACATCTTAAAGACTCCTCGAAGCTCTCACCCTTATTCATTCCGTCATAGATTGTATCTGTCTGGTCACCGTTTGTAACGATTGTCATATCGCCAAGGACTCTTACGGGAGCGTAAATAATAAGACTTGGGTCCTCAAGCTTTGAAGGGTCAAAAGCCTGTGTACGGATTCCCTCACCGTCCTCAACAAATACTCTGTTACGGCTGTTCACACTTCTTCCCATAATGAAGTAAGCTGTCACTGCCTTCTTTCCGTCCTTTGATCTGCCGATAACGATACCTCTTCCCGGATATTCGTTTGCCTTTAATTCGTTGCAAAGATTTAACATGTTCATTTTGTAACCATCCTTTCAAAAAAGTAAAATGTACAAAACCGCCTGAGCATATACCTTTGTACATGCCCAGGCGGTCGGCTCACGTTTCGCCACACTCCCTGTAGGTTGCCCTACCACCGACTTATAAATCAGCTTTCCGCCAGTTGTGTGACCGTTACCTTTATACTACACGAAGCGACACTTTTTTTCAAGCGTTTTTTTATCTGTATGCTTCTCTTACCAGTGCAACAGCCATACTTCCAAGCTGATTATACCGCTTCGTTACAAGTTCTTTATCATATCCTACAATACCGTTGTTCTCATATGGGTCATAGAAATAATATTTCTCCTCATCCCATCCGGCAAGAAGAAGGCAATGTTCTCTTCCCGGAAACGTAAAACTTTCACCGGTACGTTCTATCTTCCATGTAGTCTCAACAGGTACCTCCTGCATATTTACGGTTGCCCACATAATAACAGGAATACCATGACTTACATAGTGGTCAATCATATCCTCAATACCCATTCCCGACAAATCATGTACTCCGTCCTGTCCTGCCATCTGTACAAGAATACTATTTATGACAGGTGCATAACATCCGTACGACGTATTACTTCTGGGGTCCCCTACAAAATAAAGATTCGGGTCCTCACCATACATATAACCGTCACCCCATCTTACAGGAAACACGGGAAGATAATTATCAATAAAACCATCCACAGTAATATTATATCCCATATATCTAAGTGCCATTACGGTTGTGACGCTCTCACATCCCGTAGGATAATTATCCTGATTAATATACTCAAGACTGATAATCTTTTTTGTGTCATTGCTGTCAGCAGTCCATGAAAAGCTTTCCTTTTCAACCGGAATTGACAAATACTGTGCATAGTCGTTAATCCCGCTCTCAGGATGATTAATATGCGTCTTTTCTTCTGTCTCCTTTTCATCTTCTGTGAAAAAATCAGCAATGCCGCTAAACCAGTCAAGTTCCAGGGCAAAATATAAATTAAATGCAAGGATAATCAAATTCAGACCGAGAAGCAGTCCGTTTGCAATTTTACCTTTCATTCCTTGTCTCTCCACAAATTGATTAATCTACAGGCTGAAGATTTTTCAGTGAAATATCCATGATAGGTGCAGAATGTGTAAGCGCTCCGCATGATACGTAGTCAACACCAATTTCTGCAATCTCCTTTAACCTTTCCTTTGTGACATTGCCGGAACACTCTGTTTCCGCCTTTCCTGCCACAATGTTTACAGCCTCCTTCATGGTCTCATTATCCATATTGTCAAGCATAATGATATCTGCACCTGCTGCTACAGCCTCTTTAAGTTGCTCTATCGTCTCTACTTCTACCTCAATCTTTCTCACAAACGGAGCGTAATCCTTTGCCATCTGCACTGCTTTCGTAATGCTTCCTGCCGCACCGATATGATTGTCCTTAATAAGAACTCCGTCAGAAAGGTTATATCTGTGATTTGTACCGCCTCCGACCTTAACGGCATGCTTCTCAAACGGTCTCATATTAGGAGTTGTCTTTCTTGTATCGAGAAGCTTTGTTTTATATCCTTTAAGTTCACTGACCATCTCATGTGTAAGAGTTGCTATACCGCTCATTCTCTGAAGATAATTAAGCGCCGTACGCTCACCTGACAGAAGAACTCTTATATCTCCGTAGACAGTTCCCATAAGCTGTCCCTTCTTTACCTCATCACCATCATTCAGTTCTGTCTCAAAGACCGTATTCTCATCAAGAAGCTCAAATACCCTCTTAAATACTGACAAGCCGCAGATAATTCCGTCCTGCTTACATATAAGTTCTGCCTTACCCTGTCTCGCCTCAGGCATAACAGCGTTTGTTGTTACATCCTCACTTGTAATATCCTCACGGAGTGCATTTAAAATGTACTCATCCACATTAATCTTCATCGTTACACCATTTATCATAAAAGTCCTCATCCTTTCTCTTTATCTCTTCAAGTATTATTTTTTTGTTCTCTTCTTTTATTTCTTCCATTGTGCCGTATGCATTTACGTCAACAGGAATCCGCTCTATCTTAGCATCACTAATCTGACTGCTTATCTCTGCCGCCGCGCGCCCTGCGAAAACAAGGCTCTCAAGAAGAGAGTTGCTTGCAAGCCTGTTTGCACCATGAACACCGTTACATGCAGTTTCACCTGCCGCGTAGAGGTTGTCCATTGTTGTCTTTCCGTTCTTGTCCGTATGTATTCCGCCCATAAGGTAATGCTGCGCCGGCACGACAGGAATGGCCTGTCTGCCCAAATCATAGCCTTCCTCAAGACAGTGTTCATAAATATTAGGAAATCTTTCTGCGATTTCCTCAGATGTCATCTTTTCCTTAATAGACAGCATTACATGCTTTGTTCCATCCTTCTTCATCTGCTTAAGGATTTCACCTGTCACAACATCTCTCGGCTGTAATTCATCGGTAAATCTCTCCCCGTTTTTGTCAAGAAGAATGGCTCCCTCGCCTCTTACCGACTCAGATATTAAGAATCTTCTTCCCTCTTTTTCTGAATAAAATACTGTAGGATGTATCTGTATGTAATTTATATTTTCAAGTTCTATGCCGTGCTTTAATGCAATTGCAAAGCTGTCACCTGTAATATGCTTAAAGTTGGTGGAATTCTTAAACAGTCCTCCTATACCTCCCGTAGCAAGTATAAGTTTCTTACAATATACGGGAACAGTTCTGTTTTCCGAATCTCTTATGACAATTCCCTTTGCTTCATTATTCTTTGAAATAATATCTATCATTGTGGTATATTCCACAAGAGTCACATTGGAAAGTTTTCTGACATTCATCAGAAGCTTTGTTGTTATTTCCTTCCCCGTGACATCATCATGGTGAAGTATTCTGAAGGTCGAGTGACCACCCTCCCTTGTAAACGAAAAGTTTCCGTTCTCATCCTTTTCAAACTCTACACCATATTCTTCAAGGCTCTTAATAATGTCCTGTGATGAGCGGAGCATTATGTCAACCGATTCTTTACGGTTCTCATATCTTCCCGCCTTCATTGTATCTTCAAAATAACTGTCATAATCATTGTCATCAAGAAGCATGCATATACCGCCCTGAGCAAGGTATGAATCACTGTTTTCGGCCTTGTCCTTTGTCACCAGAAGAATTGATAATTCTCCCGGAAGAGATAATGCCGCATAAAGACCTGCTGCCCCTGTACCTACGATTATCACATCATAATTGTCCTTCATATCATTCACCTTTTCCACCTTTGAATTTAATGTCTAAGCCTCAAGCATTCTTTTAAGCGGAGCATTTGCTTTATCTATTACCTCGTCGTCAAGCTTCACTTCATGTTCCATATTTTCAAGTGAAGATGCCACCTTTTCAAGTGTTATCTTCTTCATGTCAGGACAAATCTGCTGCTCATTTGCCGCATAGAACTTTTTATCCGGATTCTTCTTCTTCAGTTCATACATAACGCCAAGTTCAGTACCGATAATAAACTCTTTAGCATCGGACTTAGTGGCGTAATCAATAATTCCTGCCGTACTTCCTGCATAATCAGCCATATCTACTATCTCTTTCTTGCACTCGGGATGAACCAGAAAAAGAGCATTGGGATGTTCTGCTTTTGCTGCCAGAACACTTTCCTTCGACAACTCCTTATGTATAGGACAAAAACCATCGTTAAGAATAATATTCTTATCCGTTACCTGTTCCTTTATATATCTTCCAAGATTCTCATCAGGAATAAAGAAAATATTTTTATTTGGCAATTTTTTTACTATATTCAGTGCATTTGATGATGTAACACATATGTCAGAATGCATCTTAAGCTCTGCTGTTGAATTTACATAACATACAACTGCCAGATCATCATACTCTTCACGAAGTTCTTTGATTCTCGAAATCTGTGCCATATGTGCCATAGGACAATCTGCTGTTTCATCAGGCAGTATCACTGTCTTATCCCTGTTAAGTATCTTTGCGCTCTCGCCCATAAACTGCACACCGCAAAAAAGAATTACTTTTTTATCTATACCTGTTGCCACCTTTGCAAGGTAGAACGAATCACCCACATAATCTGCGATTGCCTGCACATCATCCTCCACATAGTAATGGGCAAGAATAACCGCATCCTTCTCTTCCTTTAGCTTCTGAATCTTATCTGTTAGTTCTCTATTCGACATAGGGTTGTCTCCTTTGCAATCATGAATATTACCTATTATCCATACAATATCTCTTTTTGTCAAATATTGTGAAATATTTAACAATCATTTGACAAACATTATACAACCTACGCGTACTGACTGTTATAGAGGTTAAAGTAGAAGCCTTTTTTCTCCATAAGTTTTTCATGACTGCCCTGTTCAATAATATTTCCGTCTTTCATCACAAGAATTACATCCGCCTCACGTATCGTTGACAATCTGTGGGCAACAATAAAGCTTGTCCTTCCTTCCATGAGGGCGTCAAATGCCTTCTGGATGCGTATTTCCGTACGGGTATCAATACTTGATGTTGCCTCATCAAGGATGAGCATCGGAGGCTTACAGAGCATTACCCTTGTAATACATAATAGCTGCTTCTGTCCCTGCGACAAATTTCCGCCGTCCTCACTGATTACCGTATTATATCCGTCGGGAAGTCTCTTAATAAAGCTGTGTGCATGTGCCGCCTTTGCCGCTGCAATGACTTCCTCATCTGTGGCATCAGGCTTACCCATCACAATATTTTCCCTGATTGTACCTGATTTGAGCCATGTCTCCTGAAGCACCATTCCAAATGACTTTCTTAGACTTTTTCTTGTCATGTTTTTCACAGGAACTCCGCTTATAACAATATTGCCGCTGTTCACATCATAAAATCTCATAAGAAGATTGATAAGTGTTGTCTTTCCGCACCCCGTCGGTCCCACTATGGCTATTCTCTGACCAGGTTTTACCTTTAAATTCAGATTCTCAATAAGCTTTTTCTCAGGAACATATGAAAATGACACATTACAAAGTTCCAATGAACCGTCGGCATCTGTCAGTTCCACTGCGTCCGGACTGTCAGGCACCACAGGTTCCTCCTCTATGAGTTCAAGCACTCTCTCAGCACATACAAATGAATTCTGAAGCTCCGTAATAACTCCCGAAATCTCATTGAACGGCTTTGTGTACTGGTTGGCATAACTTAAAAGACATGTAAGGTCACCGATTGTAATTCCCCTGTTAATGGCTAGGATGGCTCCCACAACAGCTATTACGGCATAAACAAGATTGTTTACAAACCTTGTGCATGGATTTGTGAGGGATGAGAAAAATACTGCTCTCAGTGAACACTTAGCCAGCCTTTCATTTACCTCATCAAACTTCTCAAGTACCTCTTTCTCCTGACCGTATGCCTGCACTACTTTCTGATTTCCAACCATCTCATCGATAAGTGCCGTCTGCTCACCCCTTGTAACTGACTGGAGTTTAAACATATCGTGTGTTCTTCCCGCAATAAACTTCGCCACAAATATTGATATAGGTGTAAGTACCACAACAATTGCGGCAATACCCGGATTAATGCTTATCATAAATCCGACTGTTGCAAGAATTGTAATGACACCTGAAAATAACTGTGTAAATCCCATTAAAAGTCCGTCAGCAAACTGGTCCGCATCGGCAATAACCCTGCTGACCGTATCACCGTAAGGATGTGTATCTATATATTTTAACGGGAGTTTCTCGATCTTTGAAAAAGCTTCATCACGAATATCCTTCACCACTCCGTATGTTATCTTATTGTTGCATGTATTCATAAACCACTGTGCAAGTGCGGCAACCGCAGAAAAAATACCAATCTGAACAAGTATATACCATACTCCGTTAAAATCCACGCGACCTTTTCCTATTATTAAATCAATGGCATTACCTGTAAGTCTCGGAATATATAATGTAATGGCAACCGTCACCGCTGCAAAAATAAGTGACATAACTACATAAAGCTTATATCTGCCAATATATGGCATTATTTTTTTTAGAGTACTCTTTTTTACTTTCCTATTCTCTTTACCACTCATAGCTGCACCTCTACTTTACTGCATTCTGCGACATATAAATCTCTTTATAAACATCATTTGATTCTAACAACTCATCGTGGGTACCTATTGCTGATATTGCTCCATCATCAAGGACCACAATCTTATCTGCATGCATAATTGCCGATGCTCTCTGTGATACGATAAATACAGTAGTCCTACCGTCAGCATTCATATCCTTAATTGCCTTTCTGAGTTTTGCATCTGTGGCGAAATCAAGTGCAGATGAACTGTCATCAAGTATCAGTATCTCCGGTTTTCTTATAACCGCCCTTGCAATTGTAAGACGCTGTTTCTGTCCTCCTGAAAGGTTTCTTCCTCCCTGCTCAATCTCACTGTCTATTCCTTTTTCTTTTCTGTCCACAAATTCCCTTGACTGGGATATATCCAATGCTTCCAAAATCTCTTTCTCTGTGGCGTCTGCATTTCCCCACAATAAGTTCTCCCTGATGGTTCCCTTAAAAAGAACTGCTTTTTGAAGTACAATTCCTATCTTTGCTCTTAATTCCGACAGTTTATAATCTCTAACATCTTTTCCGTCTACCTTCACGCTTCCTGCACTGACGTCATAAAATCTTGGTATCAGCTGAACAAGAGATGACTTTCCTGAACCTGTACCACCGATAATTCCAACAGTAGAACCTTTTTTTACCTTAAAGTCCATATCATTAAGTGACTCTTCCGATGCACTGCCATACTTAAAACATGCATGGTCAAATTCCACCGCATACTCCGTATCCTCCGGAACTTTCACAGACATATTCTCCGCATCCTTTATGGTTGATGTTGTATTAAACACTCCCTCTATTCTGTTTCCGCATGCTACCGCCTTAGTCAGCGTCACAATAAGATTTGCCAGTTTAACAAGCTCCACAAGTATCTGCGACATGTAACTTACCAGTGCTATTACCTCACCCTGAGTCAGTCTTCCTGTATCAACCTGAACTGCACCTGTCCATACAAGTACAATTGTTGCAACATTGATAATAAGAAGGGTAACCGGATTCATGAGGGCTGAAATTTTTCCAACACCGACCTGAAGCCTTACCAGCTTATGAGTTCTTGAGTCATATTCATTTATCTCCTGCTCTTCTTTTCCAAATGCCCTTATGACTCTTGCACCTGTAAGGTTCTCCCTTGTAATGCCAAGAACTTTATCAAGTGCAGACTGCACTTTCTTATACATAGGTATGGTATACAGAATAATTGAAAATACAACAATTGTAAGGATGATTATTGTTGCAACGAAAATAAGTGCAACTTTAAAATCTATGGTAAATGCCATAATCATGGCACCAAACACGATAAACGGCGACCTTAAAAATAGTCGTAACATCATGTTTACGCCTGACTGAACCTGATTGATATCGCTTGTCATTCTTGTTATAAGGGTGGACGTACCCACATTGTCTATCTCTGCAAATGATAAACTCTCAATGTGCTTAAATAATCCATGGCGTAGTTTTGTTGCCACACCGACTGCTGCCCTGGCAGAAAAATACTGTGCCACAACAGAGCACACAAGGCCGACTGCAGCAAGTACAAAGAGTATTCCTCCCATTTTTATTACATAACCCTTATCACCGCCTACTATACCTTTGTCGGTAATACTTGCAATAACAAGCGGAACACACAGTTCAAAACACGCCTCGAGCATTTTAAAAAGAGGTGCAAGGATTGTTTCCTTCTTATAATTCTTCATATACGACCAAATCTGTTTCATACCTGTTCCTTTCCGATTCCTGCCCAATTACACAGAGTAAAAGCGCAACACCCAGTGTGCTGCGCTTTTTTTATTTAAGTACAGTTATTTTTCTGTAATCTTAACACTGACTTCAGTAGGATTATACACCACAAGTAGTTTTTTATCCACCAGAAATTCAATCTCTGCTGATTTTTTCTCATCCTCCCGCTCTGTAAATTCTACAGAAATACCGTCATTATCTGACATATGATACAGTTCGTGATGTTTCTTTCTTAACGCAATAAGCTCTTTGTAATACTTTACAATGTCTCTGTTTTCATATGCCCTCTTCCAGTCAAGATTGTTCATCTTTGCAGAGAAATTGTAGCTGTCACCAAGGCCGTATTTTGTTCTTAAAAACTCCTCGCCTGACTGTAAAAATGGTATACCTGCAGAAGTAAAGTATATACCTGCAGCCATTTTTGACATATCCGCAATCAGTTCATTTCTTCCAAACACACTGCTTTCAGTAGCTTTTCCTGCACCATACTCAGCTATACACTTTTCTGTTTTCTCTTTCTCCGACTCAACTGATAACAAAAGCTTATCATAGAGAGTAAAATTATCATGAGCTGATGTATATGTGATTCTGTTTGGAAGAAGTAATGCCTTTTTAACAGCATCAACAAACTCTACTGAATCCTTACCTGCATTTACATAAGCAGGCTCGTCTGCCTCAAATACGCTTCCCTTTATGGCATCTCTCATGGTATCGCTGAAAATGAATATTCCCTTTGTAAGATATTTCTCATTTGCGGTTACTGCCGGAATATATCCCTCCTGCATAGGTGACGGTGCCGCTGTCCAAGGCTCACCGTACATAAGTATCTTCTCTCCTTCCGGCAGACTGTTAAGTTCTCTTCTTATGATGTTCATTGTCTCAGTATCATGAAGTCCCATAAGATCAAATCTGAAGCCGTCAATATGATACTCCTTAGCCCAGTACAGTATAGAATTTATCATAAAGTTTCTGTACATTTCATGTTCGCTTGCAGTCTCATTGCCACAGCCTGAGCCGTTTGAAAATTCACCGTTTTCATCAAGTCTGTAGTAATAATACGGTGCTGTATGCTGCAACGGATTGTCTGTATGGTATGTGTGGTTATACACAACATCCATGACAACACCTATTCCTGCCTTATGAAGTGCCATGACCATCTGCTTTACCTCATTTATTCTCACTGCACCGTCAAAGGGATTTGTTGCATACTGTCCCTCAGGTACGTTGTAAAGCATTGGGTCGTATCCCCAGTTAAACTTATCGGACGGATTGAAATACATGTCAGCTTCATCTATGGAGCCTGAATCTTCAATAGGAAGAAGGTGCACATATGTTACGCCCAGTTCCTTAAGGTAATTTACGCAGGTTGGGAACTTTTCACCGTTCTCTGCTTCATAATAAGAATCATCAACTGTAAATGCCAGATACTTTCCTCGCTTATCTTCTTCTATACCCGAATTTACATCATATGAAAAATCCTTTACATGTGTTTCGTATAAAATCGCTTCTTCCACAGGAATATCCGGCTTTTTATCCTCATCCCAGCCTTCCGGATTGGTCCTCTTTAAATCTACTATCATGGAACGAAGACTGTTTACACCACATGCCTTACAATATGGGTCTGCTGTCTCAACACTTTTACCCTCTGTCTCAACAATATATGTGTAATACTTACCATGAAGGTCGCCAAGGTCGCTTACTTTACATGAAAATACGCACTTTTCCCCCTTTTCCATGGTATATGTGCCAAGTACCTTATCACCTTCCTCATCAGGTGAACCTTTCTCGTATATGCGCACATTTACGCTGTCTGCAACAGGTGCCCACACCTTAAACCGGGTTCCATCCGGTGCATAGCCTGCCCCAAGGTCATCTGCATCATATACACAGTCCTTTTTAAATTCCGGTGATTCATACCACTTCTTAAGTTCTAAACTACTCTTCATATATACTCCTTACTGTTCTCCATTTATTTTTGTTATATTGTCCGCCCCTGTATCTTTTCCAGAAGCTCATATACTCTGAGTATCTCTCCTACACTCCATGCCTGTGCAAAGCATCCCTTTGAATCCTTAGGATTTAAACCGTCATATATCTCAGCTATATGTCCTATACATCCTTCACTTAATGCCGCAGTTATTCCCTCAAGCTGCCTTGTAACTACCTGAGCTGCCTCTTTCTTATCATCTGCCCACTTTAAATAAGCAAGATAATATGCTCCCAGAGGGAATCCCCACACTGTTCCCTGATGATATGCCATATCACGCTCCTCCATCGGTCCGCCGTAAAATCCATGGAATTCTTCATCCTTTGGAGAAAGGCTTCGAAGACCCACAGGTGTATAGAGTTCCTCAAATACCTTCTTTATGACACCGTCTGCCTGTTTTTTGTCAAGCATTGAATAAGGCATTGATGCTGCCCATATCTGGTTGCAGCGTATCTGATAATCTGACTTTATGCCCGATGCCAAATCCTTCAGGCAATTTTCCTCTTCATACCAGAACTCTTTAATAAAGCTTTCCTTTACTTTTGATGCAAGAGCCCTGTAATCTGTTACCCTCTCATCATCCGGTATACCCAGCATATCACAGAACTCACCTGTAATCATAAGTGCATTATACCAGTATGCATTGATTTCTACCGGTTTGCCATGGCGTGGAGTAGGAAGAATATCATTGACACGGACATCCATCCATGTAAGCTGCTCCAAATCACTTCCTGCCATTATAAGACCGTCCGAATCCATCTTTATATGGAAATCAGTACCTTTCATATACCAGTCTATAATACTGTTAATTGTCGGCAGTGCTTCCCTTACAAATGAATCATCCTCACTTGCCTTATAATACTCATATACGGCATTTACAAACAAAAGTGATGCGTCCACCGTGTTATACATCGGTGCATCCTTTCCTTCCGGAAACAGATTAGGCATAATTCCCTTATTACAGTATCTCATAAATGTACGTAAGATGCTCTTTGCAGTATCGTACTGTTTTGTTGAAATAGTACATCCTGTAAGAGCAATCATTGTATCTCTTCCCCAATCCTCAAAGAATGGGAAGCCTGCAAGAATTGATTTGCCGCCTGTTGACTCCCTGTAAGTAACATATGCATCAGCACTCCTTACAAGACATTTTGCCGTTTCATCACTTAAGCCGGCTACAGCAATAAGTTCTTTCTGACGCATAATTTCAGATGATATAAGTTCATCTATGCTTGCAGACTTCTCTCCCTTATTTCCCGCTGTGCTGTATATAATATAATGCTCTCCGGCACCTTCAAACATAATGGTGTGATTGTAAAACGCCACACCCTCGCTGTTTCTTCCGTCACGCTCATCATATGAGTAATACATATTATCTACTTTTTTTGTCTCATATGCTTCCACTGCGCCGTCTGTTTTAAAATCAAGGGACATTCCGTTGCTCTTTATGGTATTTCCTGTGATTTCATACTTCTGATTATCCTCCGGCATTTTCCCCTTTGGAGAAAAATGAAGAAGGGGGATAACTTTAAGTTCAACTTTGTGATTTCCGTGGTCAAGAACCGTATACTTTATTCCCAAAGTGTTTTCACCATGCTTCATTACTATGGATTTAACCACTTCAACCGGGCCTGCCTTATATACAAACTCAGGTATATATTCATATGAAAATCCGTTCAACTGGACATATCCCTGCCATTCATCTTCCACAAATCTTTGTGATGTAAGCAGGTATTCCTCCCCGTCAACATACAATGTTTCCTTTGTATTTGCAATAAGCTGATATCTTTTATTTGGTGCAGTTATTGCGGCCATGAGGAGAGCCTGGTCTCCTCTGGCACACGAACCTGCGATGGTCAGCGACGAAAAACCGCCCAGACCATTTGTTAACAGATAACAGTTCTCCTCTGCTCTCTGTAAAGTTTTAAAATCATTTTTACCATAAATAAATTTCATTATTATTTTATTACAGCTATTCCGTATGCCGGAATTGTAACTGTCTCTCCCTTCATCGTTACCTTATTCTCGTCAACCTCAAGTGAAGCTGCAAGACCCTCATAATCATACATATCACCTGATACTGTAACAGTTCTTTCTTCCTTAGCGAGGTTGAACAAAATGTATATTGTCTCTCCCTCATATGTCTTACTGATAGCACATATATCGCCATCCTCAATTCCTTCCATAACCGCAACCTTTCCTCTTGCTATCTCAGGGAACATGTTCTTTATATGGTACAGATTTCTGTAATACCAGTACATTGAGAATTTGTCATTCTTCTGTGTCTCAAGTGAACCAAATTTCTGAACAACTTCATCCATGGCTGCCGGTCCCTTACACATGCCTTCGCCTCCAGCAAAATCACTCCAATACATAGGAGCACGCTTATTCTCATCCTTACCTGAACCGCGCATTCCTATTTCTTCACCGTAATACACGAATGAACTTCCGCTCATAAAAGCATTGAGTGCCCCGGCCATCTTCATCTTTGAGGTATCTGCCGATGCAAATCCCGCTATTCTTCCGCAGTCATGATTGCTTAAGAATGGAGCATTTATCATATCAGGATTTGATGCATAGTATGCATCCTGCGTTTCAACAAATCTCTCGGCGAGCTTTCTTCCGCTTTCTCCTTTTCCTCCACCGTTGATGGCAGTTATCAGATAACCTGAAGAAGCACCGTATGTATAATCAAAGATACTTGTTATTCCGCTTGTATAATATTTTTTAATTGTTGAAAAGCTGTCCCATACCTCTGCTACCAGATATA
Source organism: Lachnospiraceae bacterium (assembly GCA_045126475.1). GTDB lineage: Bacteria > Bacillota > Clostridia > Lachnospirales > Lachnospiraceae > SVEL01. The sequence continues at coordinate 17,493 of JBGVOL010000073.1, forward strand.
AATCGTCATCAAGACTCTTGCAGTAATTTGTAAACCAGTTAAGTACCTCAATATTTTTATCTGCGCTTCCTGAGTAATATTCCTTTGCAGCATCAAGTCTGAATCCACCTACTCCCTTGTCAACCCAGAACTTGGCAATCTTCTCTATCTCTTTTCTTACAGCCTCGTTTCCAAGATTAAGGTCAGGCATCTGATCCCAGAACATACATTCATAACTGTATCCTGTTCCTGAAATATTTTTGTAACCGCTCTTAGCGTCTTCTTTCTTAACGATATTGTAGTATTCTACATATGGGCACTCATTGACATCAGGCTCTTTTCCTTCTTCAAGACCTTTAATGTATTTTGTTGCCTCAAGGAACCACTCATGCTTTGCTGATGTGTGATTGAATACAAAATCAATGATAACCTTGATTCCCCTTTTATCACATTCCTCAATAAGTCTGTCAAAATCTTCCATTGTTCCGTATTCTTCATCAATACTGTAATAATCAATTACATCATACTTATGATATGTAGTTGACTGATGTATCGGTGAAAGCCATATTCCATTGAAGCCCATCTCTTTTATGTAATCAAGATGCTCTGTTACGCCGTTTAAATCACCTATGCCGTCACCATTGCTGTCAGCAAATGAATATACAAACACCTGATAATAATTTCTGTAATTGTCATCAATTACGTTTTCTTTTGCTTCCCAGTCTGCCACATCATAGTACTCTTCCGGTGTCATATCCTCCGGATTCTTGACAATCTCTGTCTCTTTTTCTTCTGTTTTTGTTTTGTCACCACACCCTGCAAAAACGGACATGACCATCATTGCAGCCATAAAAAGTGCTGCAACTTTTTTAATTCTGCTCTTTTTCATAATTACTCCTTTCATATACATCAGTCTTCATTTCTTTTAAGACTTTCGTTTACTTCTCTTGTAATAGTCAAACCGCCCTGCTTCCCCCATTCTTCAACAAATGTGTCAAAATATGAAATATCCGCCTGGCCAGTTACTATTCTTAAATATGCATTATTCTCAAGCTCCTTCAGACGCCACCAGCCTGTATCCATGGTTGGTGTATCTGAAAAGAAATATGTTTTAACTTCCTCAACATTATCCTGTGATATAAGCCTGCATGCAGAAATTCTCGATACATACGCGGCCCACTGTTCTGTGGTATACTGATTTCCGCTGTTTATATAGTCCAAACACTGCTCTGCATATGATCTCTCCATAAAATTCAAATCTGCAAGTTCTTTTTTTCCATCAAAGACTGCCTTAATGTGTTTGTAGCACAAGGACAATGCATTACTGTAGTCGACGTTTATTACAAGCGGTCTCGCTGTGGGGTCAACCGCATTCTTATCATATTCTGCTACCTCTGATACACCTTCTTTGTCCTGATACCTTGCATAATCAAACAAAACGCTTATTATCTTCCATGCAATCTCTGGATGCTCAAAATCCTTTCTGACAACAACATATTTGTAATTTGTCGGATTTGTGGAATGGTATCTTGTCACACCATCATCATCTGTAGATATAAGATATGGCTGCCAGTCAGCTTCAGGATTATTTGCCACCATATTCATAAGCGGATTGTTTGGTGACCACCATGGTCCGAAAAATGAGCCGCATCTTCCGCTTTCTATCAAATCTATAATATCGTTTGTGCTTCTAAATAAAAAATCCCTGTCAATTATCCCTGTTTTATATAATTGGTGAATATGTTCCAGTGCGGTCTTCGCCTCAGGCTGTACCGAACCATATACAATCTCACCTTCATCATTTTCTATCCATTGCTTTGGATATGCTCCAAAATTTGCAAATATAATATCAGTAATATACTGACTGCTGTATCCGCTCTCTCCGCAGAGAGACGAAGTTATCACAAGACCGACTCTCTGTGAATCAGCCTCCAGAAATTTTGAAATAATATACTCTACGTCTTCAAGTGTCTTTGGTTCCCTTAGACCGAGATCATCCATCCAGTCCTTTCTCAGCCATATAAGATTAGGTCCCTCTTCAATATTAGTCTCCGGAATAGCCATAATCTTTCCGTCAAATGTAACACTGTCAAGCAGCTCATCCCCATAGCTGTTATACATAGATTTTATGGATGAACTGGCACAATTTTTATAACTGTCGGTTAAATCGGCAACAAGCCCCATTTTAACCATCCTTATGAGGTCATTGTAATTATTTACAACCATGATGTCAGGTATGTCTCCCATAGCTATAGCCATTGAAACTGCTGTATTATACTCATCATCCATTTCCTCAAATACATTCTCATTCTGAATATTAAGTTTTTCAAGAAGATACCTTGTATATGCATTGTTCTCATAGGTATCTCCCTCCGGCATGTTTGAATTATTGGTACTTGTCTGCTTGCCAAGAGTGTAAGTCACTGTCTCCGGATACTTACCAAATGGTGTATTCTGAGCTTTAACCCACTGCTCTTTTTTCACATCTGCGTTGTCAGTTGCATTATCCTCCGTAAATCCGCAGCTGTACAAAAGGCTTAGCATAAACATGCAGACCAATAATAAACTAAAAAACCTTTTCATTTTTTCCACCGCCATATATATATTTCAATAAATCGCAGGGCAAAGCCCTGCGATTTATCGACTGTGATAGAATTTGCTATATTAACCCTTAACGGCTCCCGACATACCTTCTTTATAACACTTCTGCATTAACAGGAAGAGTATTGCAATCGGAATTGAGATACATACAGCACCGGCTGCAAATCTTGTAAAGAAATCGTCAACATACTCTTTTTCAAGCATATTCCAAAGACCGATTGATACAGTATAGTAATCCTTCTGTGTACGACAGATTACCTTTGCAAAAATGAAGTCAACCCATGGTCCCATGAATGAACTTAAAACTGTGTGAACAATGATTGGCTTACTAAGCGGCATTATAACCTTTGTAAATACCTGCCATTTTGTTGCACCGTCAATAAGTGCTGCCTCATCAAGAGTCTTAGGAATAGTATCCAAAAATCCCTTCGCTACCAGGAAGCCCAATCCGGCACCACCGGAGTAAACGAGTACCATGGCAACACGAATCATTGCTCCCTCTGTCAAACCTACTGTCTTTAAGATGTAGTATATGGCAATCATTGACATGAAGCCAGGGAAAAGACCAATAATCATTGTAAGATTAAGAAATGTCTTTCTTAACTTAAATCTCAGTCTTGACATACAATATGCCACTGAAATAACAAAGAATGTAGATATAATACATGAGAATATCGCTACAATCAATGTATTCAAAAACATCTGAGGGAAATCCAACAGATTTCTCTCTGTAAAGAGCTTAACATAATTATCGAATCCAAGCTCCTTTGGGAAGAAATAAGCTGTGTAAGAACCTTTTCCACCGTTTTCAACTCTGAAGCTTGTCATAACAATCCAGAATATCGGGAAAAGCCATATAACAGAAAGTGCAGCAAGTATTACATGCACAATACTGTTTCTTACAAACTTTCCAGCCTTAGCCCTTGTAAATTTCTTTTTATTTTTCTTCATCTCACTCATTTTACTGGAATCCCTCCTCATTCTTATAAGAGCCTGTGCTTCTATAAGTTACTAATGAAACTATTGCCAGTACTACGAATGTCATAATACCGATTACCGCACCGATATTGAAATCGTTTTCAGTAATAGTCAGCTTATACAGCCACGTGACAAGCAAATCCGTCTGACCTGCCGTATTACCTACTTTTGTAGGTCCACCACCCGTCAACAGGAAGATAACGTTAAAGTTGTTTACGTTTCCTGTAAATGTTGTAATAAGGTATGGTGTTGTAACGAAGAGCATGTAAGGAAGTGTAATCTTAAAGAATGTTACAACCGCATTTGCTCCGTCAACTCTTGCTGCCTCATAAAGTTCAGCAGGAATATTCTGTAAAATACCTGTAATCTGAAGCATTGTATAAGGAATACCTACCCAAAGGTTGATAATGATAACCGTAATTCTTGCCCATGTAGGGTCAGACCAGAACGGTAACGGATTACCTTTCTCTATGAATCCCCAGCTGACAAGGAGGTTATTGATTGTTCCGATATCACTGAACATTGATCTGACAATCAACAGTGAAACGAACTGAGGTATAGCTATCGACAATACGAAGTTAAATCTCCACATTGCCTTGAACCTTGTACCTTTTCTATTGATAACGATAGCAAGAATCATGCCTAAGACATAATTCAATACTGTTGCGCATATTGCCCAAACTAATGTCCATCCGAGAACTGACCAGAACTGTCCGCTTATTTTACCGCCGATTGCAAAAACCTGCTTAAAGCTTTCAAATCCTACCCATTCAAATTTGTTTAACTTCTGATCAACATCAGAGTAATTTGTAAACGCCTGTAAAATCATGAATATCAGTGGAAGCACCGTAAACGTAATAATACCTGCAAGTGGTACTGCAAGTAAAAGCTTGTGAAGATTTACATTAAATAAATCCCTGATATCCTCGATAAATGTATTGTTATGTTTTCCTTCCTTAGCATAGCACTGTGCCTTGTAAGCACTCTTTACTGTCTCTCTCCATAAAAGGAAGAACAAAAGAGAGATACCGATTGTAACTACGCCGTACAAAAGAACCTGAACTGATGGAATACCGACAATTTCATAAGTAAATCCATAACTGGTCTCTATCTCTTTATATTCATAGTGACCTAATGTTGGAAGCTCTGTTAATGAATATATTCCGTAGCTTACCATGTAGTATATATATGCAACTTCTGCCAAAAGATATAAAATACCTTTTACAAACTGCTTTCTTACTATATTTCCGGCACCCATTACAACAAGTGAAAGTCTTGTAAGCAAGTCGCCCTTCTTTATAGCATTCATGACAGTATATTCTGTATCAAATTCAGATGGCTTTCTTTTAAAAATATTTTTCACAATTCCACCTCGCTGTCTTAATAAATCGTGACTGCAAAACAACCCCGATTAGCAAAAAATCTCCATGGCATCGGTATTTTCATGTGATACCATGGAGATAATCTATTCTAAGTCACAGGATTATCTTTCCTATTTACTTATTTATCTTCCGTTCCAAGCGTCCTCTAATGCTTTTGTCTTCTCAGCAGCATTGTCAAGTGTTACTGTTCCATCAAGGAGCTCATTTGACATGTTTGTTGCGTTATTCCAGAAGTTTGTATTGAAGCTTGCGAATGTTGGCTGAAGAACTGCTGTGCTCTCAACAACCTTTGCCTGTGCCTGTGCTAATTCATCGTTCTTTACAGCTTCAGACTCAAGTAACTTTGTGTTAGCAGGAACGATGCTTCTCATCTCGTAATGAGCTAACTGAGCTTCCTCGCTTGCTAAATATAAAGCTAAAGCAACTGCAACTTCCATATTCTCTGAGTGAGGGTTAACGCCAAGTGCCTTTGAACCAGCAAATGCCTTAAGCTGTCCTTCTTCACCGTTGATGTTGATTGTAGGAAGTGCTGCTACACCGATGTTATCGCCAAGAGCTTCCTGAACCTTGCTGTAATCCCAAGTACCAGAGAACATTGCTGAGATAGAACCATCTCTAAGTCCTGCAAGACCTGAACCAGAATCATCCTTAACGAAGTTAGGATTCTGAACTAAGTTTACTAAGTACTTTGTAACTTCTGTACCCTTGTCACCAAGAACGATACCAGCTTTTTCATCTGAACCGTCAGCACCACAGAATGTTGCACCACCTGCAGCATAGAAAGCTCCGAAGTACCAGCCTGTACCAATCTGATATGCAACCTTGCCCTTCTCTAACATCTTGTCAAGGCTCTTAATATCATCCTCAGAGAATACTGACTTATCATAGTACATGAACCATGTATTTGCTGTATAAGGAATACCGTAAATAGCTCCGTCCTTTGTTACTGTTGAAACCATAACGTCTGAGTTTGTAGACTTAACATACTCAGCTGCAGCACCACCAAGCTTTGCAATAGCGTCTGCATCTAAAAGTGTTCCTAACTGATCGTTTGCGAACATGTAAACATCAGCTGCTTCTGTTGGGTCAGCCTTAACCATCTCAGCGGCCTTGTCTTCACCACATGTCTCATATGTGAATGAAACATCCCACTCAGGATGAGCTTCGTTGAACTGATCACACATCTTCTGAATCCAGCCCTTATCCTGATCTTCCTGTGGAGACCAAACCTTAAGGCTTACCTTTGTTGGCTCGCTAGAACCACCGTTTGTAGTAGGGTTTGAACCGCTACCAGCTGTTGTTGTCTCTTTGTTGCCGTCGTTTGAGCCGCCGCAACCAAAGATTGTTGCTGCACACATTGCTGTTGTCATAGCAAGTGCTGTTAACTTCTTAATCTTCATTTTTTTCCTCCTATATGCATTGAATGCAAATTTGATTAAGCCGTTTACATTATGTATGTATTGGCTTTTGCTCATGCAATCATTATATAAGGTGGTACAAATAAAAGATATATTAAAAATCAAAGAAATATATTAATTTTTTATCATAAGCATCATTTATATCATTTTTCCACATTTTTACGCTTTTATGCAAGGTGTCGCAAATATCACGTAAATCATTGATTTTTCAAGGTTTTCAGGCCTTTTTCATCTCAATTGCCGGTATGCACACGGTAATACAGGTACCGTTCCCCGGCTCGCTTTTTATTTTGAGACAATACTCTTCGCCATAATACAATTCTATCCTTTCATTTACATTTCTAATTCCGTATCCCTTTGAATTCTGCGTAATAATGCTCTTTGCCTTCTCTTCGTCCATACCTACGCCGTTGTCTGTAACGCTTATATATATTTTTCCGTCTTCCATCCATCCTTTAATGGTGATTTTTCCACGTTCACCACCATCTTTTACATCAATTCCATGCTCAATTGCATTCTCAACTATAGGCTGAAGAATAAGATTCAATGTCTCATATTCAAGAATAGAATTATCAATATCATATTCAACATCAAACTCATTGTCATGCATCATAAGCTGTATCTCAATGTAAGACTTAACATTGCTTATCTCTTCCGCTACCGACAATGTATTTCTGCCCTTGTTGAGGGAGGTCCTGTAAAAGTTTGACAGCGCAAGAGTTATGTTGCTTATATCCTTATTGCCATTTTCAATTGCTTTCCAGTTAATAAGTGAAAGTGAATTATACAGAAAATGCGGATTAATCTGGTTCTGAAGTGCCTTCATCTCGTATTTTTTCTGGGTTATTTCACTTTCATATACTTCCTTTATAAGTGTCTGCGTCTTTCCCAGAAGTGCATTGTAACCTCTGATAAGTTCACCGATTTCATCCTTTTCCTCGGCTTCGAGTCTTATGGAAAAATCACCCTCACCGGCCGCCTTCATACCGTCTCTCAGATATGCAATTCTTCCAGTAACAAATCGACTCACCCAGAAAATACCGATAATCATCGCCACGAAGGCAATGGCTATAACTATATATATGAAGCTCTTTATAGGTTCCGTATCACTTACCATGGTTTTGTCAGGCTTATACAGCCATATTCTCCACGGAGCCTGGGAGAGGTCTTTATAAACCACCGTATACTCAGAATCACTCTTTAAATTTACAAATTCATCATAACTTAACTCATATCCGGCATACTTGTCCTCAAATTTTGCCAGGCTGTACAATTCCTCATCATTCTTATCTGTTATAAAAATGCCGTAGTTCTTTCCCATATCATTTGAAAGTGCCGCAAACAGTTTTCCATAATCTACCGATATATAGAAAACGCCAAGCTTGCCCTGATTCATCATTGCCATTCGCCTTACACAAAATGCAATATCTTCTTTCTTATCAACGTACCAGTGGCATGCTACGTCCTTATACACTGTCTTATACCAGAATTTGTCACGGATTTCATCGAGGGGAAGAATTATATTATCATATTTTTTCCCGTCTATATCTGTGTATATACTCACCTGCACTGCACTGTCACTGAAATATGTTGCAGTTTCAAGCTGCGGCTTTATTACAGATACAATATTTGAATAAAGGTCATAGGGATTTTCGTAATCCGCAATGAGAACCTGCGCTATTGTATTGTTAAACGTGATGTAATCTGACAAACTGTTGTATGCAATAAGCTCTGAATCCAGGTTATATGCCGCCTGGTTAAGATATGTCAGTATACTCTTTTTTTCCTTCTCCTTTAATATTGTTGTCATAAGATTTGTACTTACAATTATGGTCAGCATCATTGGTACTATTCCAATAACAATATATACAAGAAAGAGTTTGTACCTAAGCTTTATATTGTTTAAAAATGTACTTATCTTTTTCAACAATTACACTTCCCCCTGACTTCTGTATTTCTGAGGGCTAATTCCAAAATATTCACGAAAACTCTGACAGAAATACGATACATTCGGATATCCTACTTCATTGCTTATGGTAACTATTTTTTTATGGCTCTCCTCAAGCATCTCTTTTGCCTTCTCCATACGATATGCTTTTATAAATTTGCTAAGATTCTGTCCCGTTTCTTTTTTAAACACACAGCTTAAATAACTAGGAGCCATATATACCATATCAGCAAGCTGCTCCACACCTATCTCTTCTCCGTAATGCTCATATATATACTGCTTAACGCTTTCTATTTCGCGATGTATCATCTGAGGATTTGAGGCAAAACTGTCCTCAAGTCTCTTAATGTTTACATTGACAATATCAATAACCGTCTGAAAATCAACTGCCTTATAAAGTTTTTCAATCTCACTGTTAAGTTCAAACTCACCCACATCAGGAATATTGTCATACAAATCCTTTAACAGATTAGAAAATATGAATTTGACATACACCTGTGAAAAGTCTGTCTTGCTTTTATATTTCGTACACAATTTTTCAAAATGGATTCTAAGGCTGTCCGCATCCTTCATCTTTATATCCTGTTTCATTTGCTTCATCAGGGTATCGTCATCCATCGGACCATTGAGAGGTGACTGGCCGTTCTCATAAGAAAGATATACTTTTGTCTCTGACTGGTAAAATCTGTTCTCCATGAGATTTTCCGTTTCCTCAAATGCTTCCGTAATATCCTCTGTCTTTGAAAATGTTCTCGATACGGCTATATACGCAGTTACATTGTATTTCTGTCTTATCATATTCTGTATCTTTACGGCTACACGCTTCCAGTATTCGTCCTCTTTATCGTGTTCCTTAAAAAATATAACACACTGCTCTGTATTAAGATTAAGATACTGAAATGAAATATCAAGCTCATTAAAGCTCTCAGCAAGGTTTTTAAGGAAATCATTATCACCGTTTCCGAAAAAGCTTCGCTCAAATTCCACAAGCATAAGCTTGGAATAGTCTGCATCCATTACTGCACCTGCAAGCTTCATATCCTTAAGCTCACCGACAGAAAGCCCGTTAACAAGAGAATACAGGTAATGCTGTCTTAAAACTTCAATACTCTTTTCCCTTATTCCGTGCTCTTTTTTCTCATTCTCTATCTCATCCAGCGCATTTCTCAAAGTTGTTTCAAACTCCTGAGGGTCAACAGGCTTCAGGATATAATCAGACACGCCAAGTTTAACGGCTGTCTTGGCATATTCAAAATCATTGTGTCCACTGATTATGATAATCTTCATACCGGTGTTGACTTTTTTCTCTTTTATGTTTTTTATAAGCTCCATACCGTCCATATGGGGCATCTTTATATCTGTAAGAAGAATATCCACATCATTTTCTGACAGATATTCAAGGGCAGCCTGTCCATTAACTGCTTCCTCTATCTCACACTCTATATCCATCTGCCCAAGCAGAAATGTTACACCTTTTCTCTCAATTCTTTCGTCATCTACAACTAATATTTTGTACATAACTACCTCCGAAAAAAACTATTACAACACTTTTATTTTAATAGTTTATTCACTGAATATCAACATATTTTTTCATATACAGAACAAAATCGCCGGTTTTTAACCGGCGATTTGTTTATTTATACGTTTTCCCAGGCATTTTCTTATTATATTATGATAAATGCCAGATATCTCTGTTGTACTCTTCGATTGTTCTGTCTGAAGAGAAGAATCCTGCATTGGCAATATTGATGAGCATCTTCTTTGCCCATGTCTTTCTGTCTGCGTAATCCTTAAGAGCTGTCTCCTTAACTCTGATGTAATCCTTAACATCAAGTAATGTCATAAACCAGTCTTTCTGAATAAGCTCTGCATGAAGTCTTAATAATACATATGGATTACCAATCTTCATTATTTCAGGGCTGATGATGAAGTTAACATATTCTCTGATATCCGCATCATTGATGTAGTAATTTGCTGCAACATAATCGCTCTTTGCATAGTGCTCAATTACCTGCTCACTGCTCTCACCAAATGTGTAAATATTGTCCTTGCCAACAAGCTCTGCTATCTCAACGTTTGCACCGTCCATTGTTCCGAGTGTAATTGCACCGTTAAGCATGAACTTCATGTTACCTGTACCTGAAGCCTCCTTAGATGCAAGTGAAATCTGCTCTGAAATATCACATGCAGGAATAAGCTTAGCTGCCTTAGATACATTGTAATTTTCTACCATAACAACCTTTAAGTATGGAGCTACTTCAGGGTCATTTGCTGTAAGCTGCTGCAAGCATAAAATTAAATGAATGATATCCTTTGCTATTGTGTAAGCAGGAGCTGCCTTTGCACCAAAGATAACTGTGATAGGTGTTTCCGGCTTGTTGCCCTTCTTAATCTCCAAATACTTGTAGATTACATAGAGTGCATTCATCTGCTGACGCTTATACTCATGAAGTCTCTTAACCTGAATATCAAATATTGAGTTCTCGTCAATATCAACATTCTGAGTCATCTTTAAGTAATCCTTAAGGACCTTCTTGCTTGCCTTCTTTGTCTCAAGTAAGCCTTCAAGAACTGCATCATCATTGATATACTTCTCTAAATCCTTAAGCTTTGTTGCATCCTTCTTAAAGTCAGGTCCGATAAGCTTTTCAATGTAAGCTGCAAGACCTTCGTTGCAGTGGAGAAGCCATCTTCTGAATGTAATACCGTTTGTCTTATTGTTAAACTTCTCAGGATAAATCTTGTAGAAGTTGTTTAACTCGCTGTTCTTAAGTATCTCTGTATGAAGATATGCAACACCGTTTACGCTGTAGCCATAGTGGATATCCATATGTGCCATATGAACTCTTCCCTGGTTATCAATAATGTAAACAGATGGGTCGTTAAACTTAGCTCTGATCTTCTCATCTAATACTCTGATGATTGGAACAAGCTGTGGAACAACCTTCTCAAGGTAGTGGATTGGCCACTTCTCAAGTGCTTCTGCAAGAATTGTATGGTTTGTATATGCACATGTCTTTGATACAATATCAATTGCCTCATCCTGTGAGATACCTTCAGCCATAAGAAGTCTGATTAACTCAGGAATGACCATTGAAGGATGTGTATCATTGATCTGAATTGTTGCATACTCATATAAATCATGAAGATTTGAACCCTTTGCCTTGCACTCATCAAGGATTAATCTTGCACCGTTTGATACCATGAAGTACTGCTGATAAATTCTTAAGAGGTTACCTGCCTCATCTGAATCATCCGGATATAAGAACAATGTAAGGTTCTTCTGAATCTGTGTCTTATCAAAGTGAATGTCATCACCGTATACAAGATTCTCATCAATTGACTCAATATCAAATAAGTGAAGCTTGTTTGTTCTGTTCTCATAACCTGTTACATCAATATCATATAATACAGACTTAACTGAGAAACCACCGAACTGTACCTCATATGACTTGTCTGTCTTTGTAAGCCAGCTCTTATCCTCAATCCAAGGATTCTTTGTCTCCTTCTGGAAATTATTCTCAAATACCTGCTTAAACAGACCGAAATGATAATTCAATCCGATACCGTCGCCGTTAAGACCAATGCTTGCCATAGAATCAAGGAAACATGCTGCAAGTCTTCCAAGTCCGCCATTACCAAGTGATGGTTCCGGCTCTATCTCTTCAATATCGTAGATGCTCTTTCCTGCAGCTTCCAACTCAGCCTTAACTTCTCCAAACACACCTAAGTTGATTAAGTTGTTTGATAAAAGCTTTCCGATAAGGAACTCTGCTGAAATGTAATAAACCTTTTTCTTTCCTTCCTCAGATACTCTTGACTCGGCAAGCTCCTTTGTCATCTCAAGAAGAGCTACATAAATCTCTTCATTAGAACATGCACTTAAATCCTTGCCATACTTCTTGTTACAAAATTCCTTTAACATAATTACCTCCTGTTTTTTCGGATGTTACCTTCTCCGTTACACCCTCATTGTTTTATATAATGTTTTTAGGTTCCTGTTTTGATAATGAGATTCAAATCAAACATTTGTCTCTCATCATACCTACATTATACTGTCCTTTTATGTGTATTACTTGCAGTATCATGCCATTTTATTGTACAATGCTATCAATTTTATATATTATCGATTCATACGGTCTGAGTTTTATCTTGGTCAAATCCGACGCAGAATCCTTGTAATTACTAAGGATGACGGTTGCATTAGCCTCTTTGTCAGCAGGCTCTGACATTTCAATAATTCTATCCCTTCCAAAGAAATTACATATTACAAGGTATTTTTCCTTTCCGTAAACTCTATAGTAGGCAAAGACCTCTTTACTATCCTCAAGGACAGGAATCAGGTCACCATACACAAATGCCTTTTCTTTCTTTCTCAGTTCGATAAGCTTCTTATAAAAGTGAAGTATGCTGTCATCATTCATAAGATCATTCTCGACATTTATGTCCCTATGATTCGGATTAACCTCTATCCAAGGATTTCCCTTTGTAAAGCCACCGTTCTTCCCGCTGGTCCACTGCATTGGTGTTCTCGCATTGTCACGGCTCTTTGCATATAAAGATTTCATTACATCATCTTTATCATATCCCGAAGAAATTCTCTCATTATACATATTAATAGTTTCAATATCTCTATAATGAGAAATATCATCAAACCTGATGTTTGTCATGCCAATCTCTTCGCCCTGATATATGAAAGGTGTACCCTTCATACCATGCAGAAGCATCGCAAGCATCTTTGCGCTTTCCACTCTGTATGTTGTATCATTTCCGTAACGCGACACGATTCTAGGTAAATCGTGATTGTCCCAGAAAAGCGTATTCCAACCCTTTGTGTGTTCAAGCTGCCACTTAAACATCACTTTCTTAAGTTCCAGAAGATCCAAAGGCTTAAGATCCCATTTTGATTTGCCCTTCTGCTCGTCAAGGCATACATGCTCAAACTGGAATACCATTGACAGTTCTTCGTTCTCCGGTGCCGTATACTTTGTTGCGATATCAATATCTGCCGACCAGCACTCTCCTATGGTCACAATATCCTGTCCTGTTCCTCTTGCATTAAATCCGTTTACATAAAGTTCATGTATATAATCATGAAGTTTCGGACCGTTTGCTATAATCTTCTCATCAGGAATTTTTCCGATATTTTCAATAACATCAAGCCTGAAACCGCCAACACCCTTATCAAGCCAGAACTCCACTATCTCTGCTATACTGTTTCTTACCTTAACATTCTCCCAGTTCAAATCCGGCTGCTTTTTGCTGAACACATGAAGATAATACTGTCCTGTCTTCTCATCGTACTGCCATGCGCTTCCTGAGAAGCATGAGCCCAAATCATTTGGTTCTTTGCCATCAACCGGGTCTCTCCAGATGTAATAATCTCTGTACTTATTGTTCTTTGATTTTCTTGCCTCAATAAACCACGGATGCTCATCAGATGTGTGGTTAAACACCATATCCATTATAATCTTTATACCACGTTTTCCTGCCTCGGCGATAAGGTTGTCCATATCTTCCATAGTACCAAATTCATCCATAATGTCAAGATAATTTGCAATATCATAACCATTATCATCATTTGGTGACTTATAAACAGGACTGAGCCACAACGCATCCACGCCCAGCCATTTCAAATAATCAAGTTTTTCTATGATTCCGGGGATATCTCCTATTCCATCACCATTGCTGTCATTAAAACTTCTCGGATATATCTGGTAGATAACCGCTTCCTTCCACCAACGTCTCTCTGTCATACAATAACCTCCTTATATCTGTCTGTTACTATCCTCCGCCCTTCAACCGCATTCGTAGAAAATAACATAAAAATGACACATATTTATTTTTTTTGATACTTACACGCTGTCCTTTATATTGTATAATACTATCAAATTGATACTTTTGCCAATACACACTATTGACATGATAATATAATTTTATCATATATATTATATTTAGGCAATCGTAGTTGAAAGGAATATGCAATGAATATACTTGAATACGAAAATTATGAAGAGAAAAAAGCTCACGGTGAAGAATCTTTTCCTTATATTACTTATCCGTGTACAATTCCTCTTGACTTCCCGTCTGTGCCCACGCACTGGCATAATGAGTATGAAATAATATACATAAAAAAAGGACAGGGAATAATCTCTTTGGATCTTGAATACCATGATGTAAAAGCCGGAGATATCGTCCTAATTGTACCGGGTCAGCTTCATTCTATTGAACAGAAACTTAATGAAACCATGGAATACGAAAATATTATCTTCGGGTCCGATATACTTATGAGCAGACACAACGATTACTGTTACACTAATTTTTTCAGTTCCCTTACAAAGAGAACTCTTCAGTTTCCAACAGTTTTTAACGGTTCCACATGTTCATACTACTATGATATTGCAAGATGTATCGACAATGCTGATGAGATTTGTAAAACATTTCCTCACGGATATCAGCTTGCCATTAAGAGCTATCTTTTCCAGATGTTCTATATTATATTTACTAATCTTCCAAAAGATAATTCTCCTGCGAAGAAAAAGAAGTCTCTTGATAAGATGAAACTCATCATTAAATATGTCGAAAATAACTACGCCGACAATATCACTATTGAGGACATGGCTAATTTATGCGGCTTCAGCCAGTCTCATTTTATGAAGTTTTTTAAAAATAATATGGAAGTTTCATTCATTGAATACCTGAATAATTACAGACTTACAATGGCTTCAAGACTTCTGATTTCATCTTCGTCTTCAATCATTGCCATTGCAATGGAATCAGGGTTTGACAACCTGTCCTATTTTAACAGACTCTTCAAAAAGAAATACGAGATGACACCAAGCGAATTCAGAAGACAGTATCAGGCGTGAAGTACCGGTTATCTTATGAACGATTTGACATAGAGAGCTACGCTTTTATTCTGTGTTTCGTGATTAATCGCAGTTGCAGAGCAACTACGATTAGGCAAGAGTTTATCTAAGTTCTTTGCATTTACATTTTTATTTGGTACGCAACCGCTCGCTATTCGGCGTCCTGCCTCAGAGCTCGCTTTTTCTGACGACTACGTTAGGTTATATAGCTATGTACTCTTTTAAGCAAAATTCCTAAAGGAATTTTGGTCAATAACATCGTGTTGGCAAATTGCTGTATATTAAGCAAAGAACTAAGATAAGCTTCTCACACTCCGCAATGAATAAAAGCGTAGCTCTCTATGTTCAAATCGTATATATGAAAAGCAGTAATTATGTAGTGTCGCGTTCCCTGCCGGGGATGTGTGTGATAGGAACCTTGCATATTGTACAATTATGTTTAAACATGTCTGCTATATTCACCGGAAACGGTTAAAATTGGAGTCACGGTTAGATTTAATAAATTGGAATTTAGTTAACTGATGGTCTTTACCATAATGGGTAATCCATTACTTGCGACTTTCCCGTTTTCAACATATCCGCAACTCGTCCAGAATTTTTGCGCGGGTCCATACGCAGACACATAGCATTGTGCTATTCTACTTTTCTGCAAGCAGTTTTCGACATACGTAACCAAATTCTTTCCCAAACCAGAGGAACGATAGGAAGGTGTCAGGCCAATCTCCAAAATCGTGCCAAATCCTTGCATTTCACTAAAATCAAAGTCCTCGGTATCAATTGTCCATAGCGCAAAACCAATATATTTCTGTTCGTCTTTTACAAAGCAACCATATATCTCATTGCTTATGACTTTGTCAAACATCATACGTACAAATGAGTCAATTACTTCTTGTGGTGTATCTGCATCTTCGCCTTCTCTATAATATGTATTTGCTAATTCGTGAAATACACTGTAATCATTTTCACAAATTTTAATGTAGTCCATATCACAGTTCCTCCGTCAAATTTAAAGTTTTCTATTCATTCACCTCCAAAATCCAGTCACTTCGTGCCTGCCGTGCTTCGAACTTTTGATTTTGTCGGTATCGCGCCGGGGGAAAAAGGAAATACACATGACCGTCGTGCTTCCTTTTTCCCCCGGCGCGATAAATTTATATCCATCCAAAGTTTTTCATGATAAATACCCACAGCGTCACTGTGAACATGGAGGTGACGGTGGTCAATGCCACAACGCTTGCTGTAAGTGTGCCGTCATGGCCCATGTTTTTAGCCATTATGAAACTGCTCGGTGTTGTAGGTGCTCCAAGCATAACAAGTGCTGCTGCCATCTCAGCCACTCCGAAACCAAGCTTTGCTGCTATCGGAAGAAATACAAGGGGCTGTATCACAAGCTTTATAAGTGTTGCTGCAACTGTAGGTTTCACAAGCTTTATGGCTTTCCGCCCCTCAAAGCTTGCTCCGATACATAAAAGGGCAAGTGGTGTCGTAAGACTTCCTATGCTTTTCATTGTACTGTTTACCATATCAGGCAGATCCCAGTCAAATAACGAGAATATCATTCCCGCAAAAAGGCTTAGAATAATAGGATTCGTACACACACCCTTAACTGCTTTCTTCACAAGTTCCTTAAGGTTTCTTTCTCTTCCGTCAGGACACTCCACTGCAAGGATAATTACAGCAAAAATATTGTAAAGCGGTACTGCACCGACTATCATTATAGGTCCCATGCCCGTATCGCCTGCAACATTTGCTATCAGTGCCATTCCAAGAACAGCGGCGCTTCCCCGGTAGGAGCCTTGCACAAACTCTCCGATGACTTTTTTGTCTTTTATAAAAATTCTCGCGCATATCCACACTACAACTATGCACACAAGAGTGGACAAAAAGCAGTACGACACATATGTGGGATTAAAATTTTCCTTGATGCCACAGTCCTTCATATCAAGGAACAGCAGGCATACAAGGGTAACATTAAAATTAATTTTATTGGAAACGTTCACAAATTCATCTGTAATCATTCCCCTGTTTTTCAAAATCCAGCCTACAACCATGACAAAAAACAATGGCATGGTTGCGTTTACACTGAATACAAGATTATTTAGCAGCATCTTCCTCTACCTTTATCTCTCTGATTTCCTTTGTACGGATTTCCTTGCAAATATCATTGATAAATGTATCAAGTTCTTTCTGTCCCTCGTCTCCGAGATAACGGCTTCTTACAGATACCTTACCTTCTTCCTCCTCCTTCTGACCAACGACAAGGAGATAAGGAACTCTCTTTAAACGTGCATCCCTAATCTTAAAGCCAATCTTCTCTGAACGGTTATCTACAGAGCAGCGGATACCGTTTGTTTTAAGCTCTGCCTCCACCTTTGCAGCATAATCAGCATACTTCTCTGAGATAGGAAGCACACGTACCTGCTCAGGACAAAGCCATGTTGGGAAAAGACCTGCATAATGCTCAATAAGCCAAGCAAGAGTTCTCTCGTAGCAGCCCATTGATGTTCTATGAATGATATATGGTCTTACTTTCTCACCATTCTGGTCAATGAAGTACATGTCAAACTGTTCAGCAAGGAGTGCATCCCACTGGATTGTTATCATTGTATCTTCCTTACCGTATACGTTCTTTGCATTGATATCTACCTTAGGACCGTAGAAAGCTGCCTCACCTACATCCTCTGTAAACGGAATATTAAGCTCATTCAAAATATCTCTGATGTGCTGCTCTGTCTCCTCCCAAACCTCAGGCTCTCCTATATACTTTGCCTTGTTGGAAGGATCCCATTTTGAAAGATGATATGTTACATCACTCTCAAGGCCCAGTGTCTGTAAGCAATACTGAGCAAGTGCAATACATCCCTTAAACTCTTCTACCATCTGGTCAGGTCTTACAATAAGATGTCCCTCTGAGATTGTAAACTGACGTACTCTTGTAAGACCATGCATCTCACCGGAATCCTCATTTCTGAAAAGTGTAGATGTCTCACCATATCTGATTGGCAGGTCTCTGTAGCTCTTCTGGCTTGCCTTGTATACATAATACTGGAATGGACATGTCATAGGTCTTAAGGCATAGACTTCATTTTCGTCCTTCTCCTCGTCACCTAATACAAACATTCCCTCCTTGTAATGATCCCAATGGCCTGAAATCTTGTAAAGGTCAGATTTTGCCATAAGAGGTGTCTTTGTTCTGACATATCCGCGCTTTGTCTCCTCATCCTCAATCCATCTCTGCAATTCATTTACCATTATTACACCGTTTGGCATAAGAAGTGGAAGTCCCTGTCCGATAACATCAACCGTTGTGAATATTTCCATTTCTCTTCCAAGCTTATTATGGTCACGCTTCTTTATATCCTCAAGGTGTGCAAGGTACTCGTCAAGCTCTGCCTTCTTTGTGTAAGCTGTACCATAAATTCTTGAAAGCATCTGATTCTCTGACTTTCCTCTCCAGTAAGCACCTGATGAAGAAATAAGTTTGAACGCCTTGATTGCTCCGGTCTTCATAAGATGAGGGCCGGCACAGAGGTCAACGAAATCTCCCTGGCTGTAGAATGAAATAACAGCATCCTCAGGTAAATCTCTGATAAGTTCTACCTTGTATGGTTCTCCTTTCTCTTCCATGAACTTGATTGCCTCTTCTCTTGGCATTGTAAATCTCTCTATTGCAGCATTTTCCTTGATTACTTTTTTCATCTCAGCCTCAATTTTATCAAGGTCTTCTCTCGAAAATGGCTCATGCTCAAAATCATAATAGAAACCTGTATCAATCGATGGTCCGATTGCAAGCTTTGCATTTGGATAAAGTCTCTTAACCGCCTCAGCAAGTACGTGCGAGCATGTATGTCTGTATGCTGCTTTTCCTGCCTCGTCATTGAATGTGAGAATATTAAGTTCACAGTCCTTGTCAACCACTGTTCTTAAGTCAACTACTTTTCCGTCAACCTCACCTGCGCAGGCTGCCCTGCCTAAGCCTTCACTTATGTCATTTGCGATGTCAATAACAGACATTGCCTGTGCGTATTCCTTAACTGAACCGTCTTTTAATGTAATCTTCATTTTTGTTACCATACCTTTCTTTTTCTTTAAATTTTATATTCTGATTTACTATTCAGATTGCCTTTTCCATGATGTAATCATCCATGACAAATCCGTTTCCGATATCCGCCACCTGTGTTCGCGCCTTGGCGAAGCCCATATGCTCGTAAACACCTATTGTGTGGTCATTATGTTTATTTACAGTAAGCCAGACCATCTTAAGACCTCTTTTGGCGGTCATTGCAAAGAGTTCCCTTAAAACCTTTCCCGCATAACCCTTATGTCTGAAATCCTTTTTCAGGTAAAGCTTACTTAAAAACATTTTCTTTTCTGCAGTCTCTTCATGTATTCCCATATATCCTGCTCTTCTGCCTTCTGCCTCTATGAAGAAGTACTCGTATCCTTCATCAATCTGTTTTGTCATCGCTTCATAAGACTGAAACTTTTCTACCATATAATCAATCTGTTCAGATGACAATATCGCCGGAAAGAATTCATGCCAGACTTCATCGGCAATTATGGCAAGTTCTTTTATATCATCACTGCCTGAAACCTTTTTTAATTCAATGTCCATACTTCCTCCTTTCCGCGAGGTGCGCATCCTTAGCGGAGCGTTTTTTTATTGTATAGTGAAGTTCAAAGAACTTTCCTATACAATAAAAAAATCCCTCACAGAATAATTCTGTAAGGGACGATATATCTCGCGGTTCCACCCAAATTGCAACATAAAAATTATATTGCCACTCATATGATTGTAACGTAATCAACGGACCTTATTAAGGCCACTCGGAGGTGGTTTTCGATTAAGCCGGGAATAAGACAGTCACACCATTTCTGCCTCTCTCTGAATTCCTTTAAACCAATCTACTCTTCTCGTCATCGTGTTCTTATATTCGCTTTTCGCTACAATGATTTTAACATGAAAATATAATTTGTAAAGACTTATTTGCAAATTTTCAAAAAAATTGAATCCTACGAGCGTAAATCCTCATCTGCAGATGATGTTTCATCCGCCTTATATATATCACAAAACTCAACCTCAACAGCACGCTCCTTTTCCGCCAAAGCCTCCCTGAAGCCTTTTAAGGCATCAAAAGGCATAAACTGTTTTGCACGGTTGCTTCTGTCCATCTTCGGGTGTATCTTATTCGCCACTTTTATGCCCTCCAATCTGCTTATTCCGTTCCATTGCCGTACCTGCCTCCTGCAAATCCATTCCTCGGACAATGGCATTCTTACCAAACCTGCGCTTTATCTCAAGTGTGGCTTTCTGCATTTTTCTGTCACGCCTGATTACTGCATAGTCCGTAAAAAGATCGTACTGCTCATACTCCTCACTAACCACACTGTTACACGTCACATTTAGCCTCCGTATAGGCTTGTCTCTCTGCACGATACGTTCATACAGTGCAAGCACATAGGGAATGATTACTCTGTAAGAATTGGTTGTTACGGTCATGGATGCCGTTCCCGTTGCCGGTTTCATCTCAAGTTCATTGGAATACCCTATCATAATCGAAATTGACTGTGTCGCCATTCCCCTGTCTGCCATATCAAGACAGAGAGCGTCTGTCATCTCCTTTACAATCAGCTCACACTCCTCAAAGGAATAGTCCCTCGGAAGCACCTGCCCGCTTGAAAACGAACTGCATTTAGGCTTGTATGCCTTTATATCCTCCATGGTAGTAGTTTCCCTGCCCCATGCGTGGTCTATTAACAGCTCAGCATCCACACCAAAAGCACGGTACAGCATATCTTCATCTCCATGAGCAATATCACCCATTGTGAGAATCCCCATGTTCTTAAGCCTGTTTACGGTTCCTGCCCCAACTCTCCAAAAATCGGTGAGGGGTCTGTGATTCCACAAATTTTTCCTGTACAATTCCTCGTCAAGATAACCAATATTATCCTTGACGCGCTTCGCCATAATGTCAAGTGCCACCTTTGCAAGATACAGATTAGTCCCTATTCCGGCCGTGGCCGTTATGCCTGTAGTTTCCTTTACATCATTCATAATACGCACTGCAAGCTCCTTTGCAGTCATCTGATACAATGAAAGATAATTGGTCACGTCCATAAAAACCTCGTCAATGGAGTACACATGAATATCCTCTTTTGCAATATACTTTAAATATACCCCATAGATTTCGGCTGAATAATCAATATACAGCTTCATCCTCGGCGGTGCCATAATATATTTTACATCCTTTGGTATCTGAAACACTCTGCAGCGGTTCTTGATTCCCAACGCTTTCATAGATGGTGAAATGGCAAGACAAATTGTCTTGTCGCTTCTCTCCGGGTCAGCCACTGCCAGGTTGGTTGTCATGGGGTCAAGCCCCCGCTCAACACATTCCACAGAAGCATAAAATGACTTTAAATCTATACACATATAAACTCTATTTTCCATCAACGCACCTCCCGGTTATTATCATACCACTAGAACATACGTTTGTATACTTAAAATTTATGTCATTTTTTGGAAGAACTTTCAAGTTTACCATTCCACCATGCAATTAAGGCTGTTCCTACAAGAACTCCCACAAATGCTCCTGCCGAATCAAATCCCACATCGTAAAGCCTGCATGCTCTTCCCGGAACAAAATACTGGTGAATTTCATCCGACACTGCATACAAAGCTGCAACCAGCAATGAAACTATGGCATTAAGCTTATATTTCTTTCTCTTATATATCAGCGCTCCCACCAATAAGAAGCCCAAAACGGCATACTCTGTCATATGGGCGGCTTTACGTATTGGATAATCCCACTTTTCTGCAAATTCCTGCTGTTCTTCCGCTGACCATTCTTCAAAATCCGAAATCACAGTTTTACCTATAAACATGCCGACTCCATTGCTTTCCGCCTGTGATTCTGTTGAATTTTTCGCAGAAAAAGTATAAATGACCACCATCCAGCAAAGTGTAAATACAATATAAATAATCCATCGAATAACTAATATTCTGTTTCTCTTTTCCAATGACACAATGTATTCCTCCGTATACAGACAATTAAGGTTGTTTTTTCACAAATTATAATTCTTTTGGGTGATAAGTCAAGTTGATTCCCTTTGCTTTTTTTATTCAAACATGCAAGTCTGGGTGTTTCCAAAGATGTTGTTTTCAAAGTTGTCCTCCCTTCTAAAAAATGGCATCAGAAAAGCACCCTAGATTTCTCTAAGATGCTTCGTGTTACTGGAACATGTATTAAATAAACTTTTTCATTACGCGCATATAATCTTTTTTTGCATTGAATATTGCCATTACATTTACTTGTCTTTCTGTTTCGTCAACCAGGTAGAATATCAGATATTCCTTATGGACTGTAAAACGATATCCTGCACTGCGAATGACTCTGTCTTTTGGAATGCCTCCTGCATTCGGGAAAGTGTCAAGTTTTTTACATACATCCCTCAGCTCACCTACAAAATGTTTTGCTATTTCAATATCATTTGACTGCTGGGCAATCCAAAATGCAATCTCTCGCAAATCTTGTTTTGCAGTGTCTGTCAGTCTAACTGTATAACTCATAACTCAAGTCTATCCAATTCTGACAGGATGTCATCAAACGCATCATCCATGTTCTGTACTCTTCCGAGTTTCAGATCGTCGGCAGCCTGAGCCAAATGAGCATAAACAGCAAGTTTTGCTTCAAGCTCCATAATATAGTTCTGCTGTTCTACAAAATCATCGTGGCAGAGGACGACAGTATCCTCTTTACCATTTACTGTAATTGCCACAGGGTTTTCCCTTGACAAAGCGGATATTTTTGCATAATTAGTCCGTAGGTCTTTTGATGGTCTAATAGAAATTGCGTTTGTCATAACTATACCTCCTCGCCTTAATTTCGTAGTCATATTATGCTCTTATTTGTATACTTTTGTCAAGGTGTGATTAAAATAAATTGACGTAAAGTGAAATTTTAAACAAATGATTATTCAAGCAAATCTTCAATTGTACAACCTAAAACTTTGGCAAGGCGATACATTGTATCTACACTTGCCTTATTGATATTTTTGTTTCTCTGTTCATACATCTGAATCGAACGAAGACTTACACCGGAAAGTTCCGACAGTTCTGACTGTGTACAACCATAAGCTTTACGAATACGCTTTAAATTAGTTTCAGGAAAATACTCCTTCATTCGTGAATCCACGATATCAACAAACTTTGTTATATCTGCTTCGTGGAGAGTGTAGTACATTTTCTGCAAATCTGCAAAGGAGATAACTTTGAAAATATCACTGTACTTTCTGTCTGAATACCATTGATAATATGCAACAGCCCACCCAATCCAATATTCCACGGAGCGTCCGAAATGCTCCTGCGACTCTATTTGAATTTCCTGTCCTTTAGTTTCCTCAACAATTTCCCGGACAATTTCAATACCACTTTTACCGGCAAGTAAGGCAGGTTCACCGTTTTCCATTCGCTTACTTACAGGGCTTACAATAAACATTTTCACAAAGTCATTTCCGGAAATACCACAATTGTTTACTGCGTAGTCGAAGGCATCACCAAGCAATGATTGTGCCTTACTCAGATATATTTCTTGGTATGCGCGCATCATCGTTTTTAATGCCCCCTCTCATCATATCCTGAATATACAGTCCGTCACTTTCTTCCTCAAGCATGTCTGAATAAAGCTGATTAGCTTCATCATCTCTGGCCTTGCGAAGAACATAATACCTGTCTTTTTCAGCAATATCAAATCCTTCATATTTCAATTTGGAGAATGCAAACTTTGATTTAATGACGATTTGCTCTCCTAACTTACCAAGCCGCATAGCTCGTGCAAGCTGCTCTATGGAAATACCATTGTTCAGAAACGACTCCGCATAGTCAAAGTACGAATCATCCGCACGGTATCCTGTAATCAAGTCATAAGCATTTACATTTACGCTGAAGTTATCAATTAAATATCTCTTTGCTCGCCTTGCCACAGGAGTTTTGATAGAAAACAGGCGGTGTTCCACCAAGACAGCAATCCAATTGAGAATGGTATAATCAGGGCTGTTCAGATTCAAAATATTCAAGTATTCAGTATCCAGCGTATAACAGTTGGAAAAGCCATTGCGCAAGGAAGATACCGCCCATTCTTTTGCGAGTTCCTCACTTGCAGTACAGTAAAAGCCAAGACCAAAGTCGTTATTCTTTTTACCTTCACCGAAAGTCGGCTTTTCTACGATTTTTTCAGAGCCATGGTATATAGTAATAAGTTTATCCATTTTCCTGACCTCCATTCATCTTGCCATTATCATATCACTAAAGTGATATAAATTCAATCGATTCATTGTATAAGACGGAGTAAACTTACTGTCAGTTGGGACCATACAGGCGGGGCACTGTCCCGAAGTTATATCAATCCCTGCGGATGTCTGATTACAACGCGCTTCCCTGTTAACTTTTCAAGAAAAACCTGTGTAAGTTCTCTCTCAACCACACGTGAAAACTGATAAAATACCGCTTTGTAATGGTCAAGGTCACCATGAGAAATCCTTGCCCAAAGATTTGGCATATAACGCACAATAATGGAAAGAGTGTAAAGTATCATAACTGCATAGACTTCCCAGTCATTTGTAATACCGAATAAAGGCCTCAAAATCACACTGGCACTTAATCCCTTATGTACTTTGTACTCATCAAAATGCGTTCCATCTTTCTTATGCTGTACAAACACACGCCACCCTTTGGATTTAGATATATTATCCTTGTAAGGACCAATTAGAGTAATTTTTCCAGGCATCTCATGAATAAGACTTTCTTCCGCTCTTCCGGTCATATCAAGCATATCAACATAACTGCCGCAATACTTTCTCCGGTAATGGGTTCCGTTTGAAAAAGCACCTTTAAAATTGAGTACCATATCATATGACGGAAACAAATATCCCGGCTTATACGCCTCATCTATCTCCAACAAAATATTCTCTAATTCGGGAATACAGTACAACAATTTATTCAATGAGATATACCATCCCGACTTCTCAACCTTCTTCTTAGAATCAGGAAATCCTGACACATCAATATTGCGATGTGAAAGCCATGCCTGAAATAATCCTTTATCTAAAACACCAACATAAAACTCATTCAGGCCCGACTCCGCGCCTCCGAAAGTCATCATTCCGTGGCCATTTTTCGTAATCTGCTCAATTTCTCCTAATGCTCTGTATTCATCTCCATAAACAAGCATTTCCGCTTCCATCAGCGAAATGGTGCCATAATACAAGTTCAGCATACGCTGTGTCAGATTCTCCGTAACCGCACTGTCATAATAATCAATAGCATTTTGTACAAGATATGAAACACCTTCGGCCTTACTATTTATAATCTTTTCATCAAAATCCATATTCTGTTTGCGTGCATGCAGTTCCACTGCCTTCCTGGAAACAGTTTTGCTTGTTAATGCCCTAAGCTGAGTATAAATCTGTTCCAAAGGATTTTCTTCAACAATATGAATTACATTCAAATCGTCTGATTTATCTGTCCCTGTAATATTTTCTTCAGACCCACCCGGTATCGCATCATCATCACATGGTACACCAAGTAATTCCAAATGCCAGTCTGTCATCACGTACAAGAATTCCTCTTCCGGAATAACCGGTATACCACAGCCCCGGCTAAAAGAATTGTTCTCATCAAACGTTATTCCATTTATGACTATACACTCTACTTCATTCTCCAAAGATTTATAAACAGACTTATCAGTTGATTGTGAATACAGCCTTGCAAACTTATGAGAAACACTATCTTTAGTTCCTTGTGTCAGGTCTGTAGCATCCTTTTCCACCTTATATACCAAATAACTATGATTGTTATTACTGCATATTTCCGTCAGTTTCCACCCAAGGGCATTTACTATCTTATCAAATTGTCTGGTATTTTTTCTCATTAGCTCGATTCTTGGATTATCACTCATTATATTCCCCTCCGCCTAATATCACTACCAAAAAGCTGTACTTCTCATGCCCCCCATGCTTAATGCATAAATCCACATCAATTATCATTTTATCTATCATGCTCATTCCTCCATGATGCTATCCAATTCATTCTTTGTCCTACAGTCATACCACTATTACCGCCATATTCGTATTTTAATATCGTTATTTACGTATTATGACACATAAAAAAAGGGAAAACAAACGTATAAAAAAATTTAGCTTTATATATCCGAAAACGTTTCCCATACTGCACTTTTATTTTCTTTTAAGTCTGATATCTCTTGCAATAAACCATAGCAATTTTTATCGTACTCCGGTTTTATCACATTTACATCTTCCACATCCGAGAATTTTAAAGCACTCTTATAGTATTTTACCAATTTCTTTACATCACCTGTTTCTGTATTATCAGCAGCGAACAGATATAAATACTTACACCCTATCAATCCCGTTATTTTAATAATATGAGGAACTATTTGTTCCCAAAACAAGCCAAATCCAATAGGGATTTTAATCATTTCATCTATAACATATTTATTGTTCTTACAAAAATGATGAATCTCTACTGCCGAGTAGCACGCGGACACTTTCAATGTATTCCTATCATCTTTTAACCGCTCATTTTCATTTTTAATATCTATGCGTTTATCTGCCGCTTTAAATAACTTATCAATATCTTCGAATTCTGTAGAGCCATATTCATAATATGCTTCTAATGTTTCATAGTCACTCATCTTTTTTGCATCTATAATTGAGTCCACGAAATCTCTTTCAACTTTATCTAACTTGTCATATACATATTGTTCATACAATAATCCACATTTCACTGAAAAAAATAAGGCAATATTATCATCCAAATCTTTCACAAGAAACACTCTTGTTTCACCTTGTAAATCATCAGACCACGCCTTATTTTTTAAATATACTTCTAAACTTTTTCCATCTTCAGTTGCTTCAAAATCCATTATTGCAGTACGATTTTGTTCTTTAGATGTAAGCACTTCACATCGAAAATTTTTAAAGAATTGCTTCTGTTCCTCTATAGTAATAGTAACCACTCCTATCCCACTGCTCTTCGTCTCGCCGACTCTCTCGTTGCATCCACCATCATCGCATTCACTGTCAGTTTTTCTTCACCATCCTCGCTTGGTTTTAACCCTTTACGTGCTAACTGCCATGAAAATTCCTCATGCGATAGGTTACTTAACTTCCATGATGATAATCCGGCATATCTATCTAACACGCAGCTCACAAGTTCTCTCGCATATTCACTTGGAACTTCATGCACATCCTCAAAATATGTTCCACTCTTATAACTACTTCTAACCGACTTAAGAACCGGACCATATTTCCACCCATAGAAGCTCTCATCAAACAAGACCTTCTTACTGCTCATAAGGGATTCTCGTTGTAATAAATACATAAGTTTATGCATTTTCATTTCATCCATAGATTCGCCAAATCTCTCATTGTACATGTCATACATCGCTTTAGCTACAACTAATGCTTTTTCCATACTAATCCCTCCATTCTCTAACAAATATCGTGCTATTAATGTCTATAAATTATACTATGTTCATTATTTTTTTTCAACACTATTTCCCAATGAATACACCTCTATCCCCTTTATTTCCTTTTTAATGATTTAAATATTCTTTGTCCTACAGTCATACTACTATTATCCCCATATTCGCATCTTGATATCGTTATTTACGGATTGTACCACACAAAATATCTCCTTGCAATACATTTATTTTAGATTTGACTCTCCGCCTAAAACAGCTACGAAAACAAGTAACTATCTGGCAAAACTGCCACAGCAGATTTAAATCTTCGAATGCCTACATCATTTTGAAACATATATCAATCTTCCACCATTTTTTTGGCATATGCAAGTAATTGTTTTCTTTCCTCAAAATCCATCTGTCCAAACACTTCTATCAATAGCCTTTCCTCTGTATTATTGGGAATAACAATATATTCCTTGTTGCGTCCTCTGTCACTGTCCTCAGAAACACCCGATAACAGATATTCCGGTGTAACCTCCAATGCAGCACATATCAATAATATCTTGTCCGAACCCGGATTGGTATTCTTCTTTCTCCAATCACTGATGGTCGTGGTTGCAATCCCGGTTCTT
The DNA here is from genome assembly GCA_045126475.1 of Lachnospiraceae bacterium. Classification (GTDB taxonomy): domain Bacteria; phylum Bacillota; class Clostridia; order Lachnospirales; family Lachnospiraceae; genus SVEL01. Next base: position 45,785 of record JBGVOL010000073.1, read on the forward strand.
TCAGAAAATTCTTTTTGGGTCATGTTCCTTTGTTTTAACAGTTCAAATATTCTTTGTCCTACAGTCATACTATCATCTCCACATTTCGCATTTAAAAATCGTTATTTACGGATTATACCACATAAAAATAATGGACGCAACACATTTGAAAGGATAGCCTGATTTGATATTTTGTTTGCTTTTTTCTTCTGTTTATGCTACCCTAATGCATATAAAGCATTTTTTCTATATATCAGATATGAACGGGGAAGTCATATTCTAAAATTCCAGTCCGGGTACATTTTTAAGTATCCGCATACCACAGAAATTCATGCTTTAATTCACATTTTTTATAAGCAGGAGTTTTGTGGAGAGTGGACTCCTGACAATTACATAAGGAGGACACATGGATAAAAAGACAAAAAAGAAGAAACTTATTCAATGGCACCCTGCTTTCTTCGCCGGCATCCAGATTGAGCTGGCTAAGGAAGCTCATAAGCTGACATTTGAAAATGAGCATACATTATCTACAAAGCCGATGCTTATAGATATTCTCATTATCAATCATCATCTAAGAAGCAAAATGAAATACCGGCTGATGATATAACCGTAACGTTTATATGTAAAGGTTATCCACGAAAACTTCTTAAGCATCTAAGTTCATTCAGGGATATGAATATTGAGCAGGTGGATAAGGGAATATACTATCTCACGGGAGACATTTTCCCTATTCAGCTTATTGTGACATCAAGGCTGTCGGAGAAAAATAATCTGTGGCTTAAGGAACTTACAAATGAAATAAAGTCAGACAGCGAAGTTGATACTTTAGTCAGGGAATACCGAAAACATGAAAATGAAGAATTGTATAAATCAATTATGAACGTTATTATACGTGCTAACAATAAAAAGTTTGAGGAGGCGAAGAACATGTGCGAAGCATTAAGGGAATTATTTAAAGATGAATTGGAAGAAGGTATTACAAAAGCTAGATTTGAGGTAATAAACCAAGGCATCAAATCCATGATAGAAGCCTGCAAAAGCCTTGGTGGTTCAAGAGATGTTGTTTTGAATATGGTCATGGAAAAATTTGATTTATCGGAGGATGAAGCTGAAAATTATATGGAGCTTTACTGGTAAATTGCAAAAGGAGCGCATATCACAATGGTATGCACTCCTTCTTTTAATGATACAGGGGACGCTCCTCGATACAGGGGGACTGTCCCCAAAGTTTAAAACCAACTGCTTCGCAGCCTCTCCATTCGCAACTCCGTTGGTATAAACCAACTGCTTCGCAGTTGACTCCATTCGCAACTCCGTTGCTCATGGAGTACGCTCATCAAATATAAAGATACAGGTAAGAATTCATGCAAGCATGATTCTTCCCTGTATCTTTATATTTTCCTCGCTGTTTATACCATGTTTACGACCGGATTTTTCATTGGTGGGGTTTTGGTGACGGTCTCTGCGTAAAGTACAGGACCTTCTCCGCCGTAGTCGCTTCTGTATTCCTTTACAACTGAAACGAGCATATCTACTGAATCCTTGTTGTTAAGGTTCTTTGCTTCTTTTGACTTGCAGATCAATCCCATAAATACAAGGTCATCTGCACAACATGTCATTGCAGGTCTGCCTGCTACAAAGAAGTTCTTCGGAAGGCTTGGCTCTTTCATAACAAGTGTCTGTATATGGAACATCTTTCCTGCGTATCTGTCAGGATTTTCCCATACATCAAGGTAAAATATACCGTAATCATCCGGCTTTATCTCAACGGGATTTGCCTTCAAATCATATGGCAGGTCTTCGTCTGTCAGCGGAAGGTCTATCTCGCCCTCCTCATTTTCGAAGACTACCTCTATAGACTGATTAAGGGACATTATGGTTCTCTTATATCCGTTAAGCTTATCTATGTCATGGCATCGGTTCATTATAACCATCTCAGAATTACGAATCATATCCGCAAACAGCGAACGCATATTTGCAACATAAGTCTCAAATGTAACTCCGTCTATTATGGTTAGCTGCTGACGTATTTCCCAGTTCTTTGGGAGATGTTCCTCTATGTCCTTTGCGCTCCACATTCCGTTGTACTCTATAATAACTCTGTCAGGATTGTGCTTTGCCTCCATGACAAGAAGTGTCTCAGGATTAAAATCCTCAAACTCATCTATGGTTTCCACGGTCGTGTTCAGCTTCTTAAGTTCAGCCTCATCATATTCCTCCTCGCCTTCCTCACATTGAAGAATAAGAGTCGGCTCATCCGGCTTAAAATAATCCTGTGCTGTAGTAAAATTTATAAACTGCGTTTTACCACTTTCAAGAAAACCATATATTATATATACCTGTATTTTCTCGTCCATTCCAAAATCCATCCTCTCTGTGTAACTTACGCAAAAAATTCCTTCAGTTCTTCCTCTGTATATCCTGCTGCAATTACGCACACCTTACCGATATAATCTTTATTGCCTTCCCTGATTTCAAACTGTCCCGGTACATAGTCAAAGTATAACCAGTTGTCCCCTTCCTCTGACTTCAATATACCCTTAGAGCGGAGAATTGTGCCCTTTGTCTCGCTTTCGAACTTAGCAAAGATTTCCTCAAGCTTGGCTTTTGAATATGCCTTTGATGTCTCCATTCCCCAGCTTGTAAATACCTCGTCGGCATGATGATGATGGTGTCCGTGGTCATGGTCGTGGTCGTGGCCGCAACAGCATTCTTCATCATGGTCATGGTGATGATGGTCGTGGTCATGGTCCTCGTCATGGTGATGGTGCTCGTGGTCATGGTCATGTCCGCAACAGCACTCCTCATCATGATCGTGATCATGGTCGTGATGGTGATGATGCTCATGATCATGGTCATGTCCGCAACAGCATTCTTCATCATGATCGTGGTCGTGATGATGGTGCTCATGTACCTCATCCTCATCTATAAGATTCTTTGCGGCACCTGTATTGTTCAATGCACTTATAAGAACCGAATCCTCAAGTTCTGAGACAGGTGTTGTGATAACTGCTGCTGCCCCATTAAGCTCTTTTACAAGATTGAGTGCCTCCTCGACCTTTTCTGCCTTTGCAATATCTGTTCTTGAGAATATAACTGTGTTGGCACTTTCTATCTGATTCTTATAAAATTCGCCAAAGTTCTTAAGGTACATCTTACACTTTGTTACATCGATAACTGCCACCTTATAGCAGATTTCAAGACTAAGCTCGTCCTTTACATTTTCAACAGCCTTTACTACATCTGAGAGCTTACCGACTCCTGACGGCTCAATAAGAATTCTGTCTGGGTTGTATCTGTCCACAACCTCCTTTAATGATGTGGCGAAATCGCCTACAAGTGAACAGCAGATACAGCCTGAGTTCATCTCACGAATCTCGATTCCCGCCTCCTTTAAGAAGCCTCCGTCAATTCCTATCTCACCAAATTCATTTTCTATTAAAACTACATTTTCACCTGCATACACATGTGCGAGAAGATGCTTAATAAGTGTTGTCTTACCTGCTCCCAAAAAGCCTGATATTATATCTACTTTTACCATCATTACTGCCTCCTGATTACTTTATTTTTATCAAATCCGTCATAAAGTATAACACTTTTGAAATAAAATCTCAACTATATCAAATCTGCCCCATTGCTATCTCTATCATTCTGTCCATCTCATCAATCATAAACAATGGAATACTGAGAACCCTTCCGTCAAGCGACAAATTTTTCAATGAAAATCTCACTATTAAAGGTGTCTCATGTTCATACATCTTTGTATATTGCTTTATACTTGTTGCCTTTACACTTTCACCTGCTTTTGCCTCAATAGGAATAACATTATTTTCTCTTTGTATTATAAAATCTACTTCATAAGGATTATTTGACCAGTATCTCGGTACAACCTCATACTTTCTCATTAAACTCTCCAGCACAAAGTTTTCCGTCAAAGCTCCCCTAAATTCCGTAAACAACCGGTTTTGTTCCGCAAATGCCGTTGTTGCAAGTCGCGAATGACGGCGAAGAAGTCCCACATCTCCCATATATATTTTAAAAGCACTTAAATCATCATACGCAGAAACCGGCAGACCGGGTTTTGATATTCTGTATATTTTGTGAACTAAGTCTGCATTACATAACCAATTAAGAGCATCCTCGTATTCTCTTGCTCTTGCGCCTCCTTTAACCACACTGTATATAAATTTTTTATTTTCCTTTGAAAGCTGTGACGGAATTGAATCCCATATAAGTTTTATTTTGGGAACATCAAATTTGTCTGCATGCTTTCCAAAGTCTCTCTCGTATGCATCCAATATATCGGATAACACCTTATCCACTGACTTTACATCCATATCCTCAGTCCATACAAGCACCGACTCCGGCATACCGCCTACAATAAAATACATCTTCAGCTTCTCAATGAGCGGATTAAAAAACGCCTCCGGTATACTTTCTATTTTTTCCATCTGTTGAAGGTACTTAACATATTTTTCATCGCCGTCAGCCATGAGAAATTCCGAAAAAGTCATCGGTCCCATCTCAATAAAATCAACCTTTCCCACAGGAAATCCCTTTGAAAGCTGCAATCCTAACAGAGAACCTGCACTTGCAATATAATATTCCGGAGCATCCTCACAGAAGTATTTCAGGGCATTCAGTGCCTCAGGGCATGCCTGAATCTCGTCAAATACAATCAATGTATCCTTTGTGATTTTCTGTCCGCTTGCCATGGCAAGATTCTGTATTATCCTTTTAACATCTTTTGTAGTTTCAAAAAACTGCTTATATTCCTCTTCTTTATCAAAATTAAAATATGCCAGACCATCTTTAAATTCTTTCCCGAATTCTTTTAATACCCAAGTCTTTCCAACCTGCCTTGCCCCCTTGATAATCAATGGTTTCCTTCTTTTTGAATCCTTCCATTTCCGCAAATCATTAAGAATATATCTCCACATATAATCATCTCCTATTCAAAGCATCTACATAACATACCTGACTTTATTATATTTATTCTTCCATTTAGTGTCAAATATAATCACAAAAAAATAAAGAAAAGTGTGATTTTTTTCACACTTTTCTTTATTTTTTTGTGACATATTTTTAATTTTTCTCCACTTTTGCCATCTCAAGCTGTGCAGTAACAAGTCCGTAATATATGCCCTTCTTTTCAAGAAGTTCATTGTGAGTGCCGATTTCGGCAATGCCGTGACCATCAATAACCACCAGTCTGTCTGCATTTCTCAAGGTTGAAAGTCTGTGGGCAATGGCAAATGTAGTTCTGCCCTCCGTAAGCCTGTCAAGTGCCTGCTGTATGAGATATTCACTCTCTGTATCAAGTGCCGATGTAGCTTCATCAAGGATGAGCAGCTTCGGATTGTTTAAAATAGCTCTCGCGATAGCTATTCTCTGACGTTCACCACCTGAAAGTGTAAATCCCTTTTCTCCTACATATGTATTGTAGCCGTCCGGTGTTTTACATATAAAATCATGGGCATTTGCCGCCTTTGCAGCCTTAATAATATCTTCCATGGTTGCTTCAGGATTGGCGAATCTCAGATTATTCAAAATCGTTCCTGAGAAAAGGAAAGTTTCCTGCAGCACTACACCAAGCTGTGAGTGAAGACTTCTCTGCTTTATTTCCCTGATATCAATGCCGTCTATGGTTATTGAACCTCTGTCCACATCAAAAAGTCTCATAATAAGATTGATGATCGTTGATTTTCCTGTGCCTGACGCACCTACAAGGCCTATCATCTCACCCTGCTTTATGTCAAGGTTGATATTCTCAAGTACAGGCTCATATGAATTATATCCAAAGGTCACGTCATTAAACTTAATATCACCCTTAATGTCGATTTCCTTTGACTCCTCTTTGTCCTTTATGGCCGGCTCCTCGTCCAGAACATCATAGATTCTGTTAAGACTTGTAACCATCTGCATAATGCTTCGCGGAAGATGTGTCATCCATCCCAGAGGTCCGTAAAGATAACCGGTGTATGCAACAAACTGTGTAAGCTCACCCACCGTCATCTCTCCGTCAAGAACGTCGAGACCACCGAAATATATGGCAATATATGCACCGACTCCCATAAGGAAAGTAAGTATCGGATAAAATATGGCCCAGAACGTTTCATTACTTTTCTGCACTCTTGCAAAATCATTGGTAAGCCCCTTGAATTTCTCTATCTCAGCATTCTCACGACCAAATGATTTTACAACTCTCATTCCCGATATTACATCCTGCAGACCGCTTCTCAACTTATCATCACGCTCCCACTGCATATGAAATATTCTGTGTATATAATTCCAGAATATTTTTGTAATGACAAAAACAAGTCCGATAAGAACCGTAGAGTATAATGTCATCTTTGCATTTATGGCAAACATGAATATAAGTGAACCGACCATTGTAAACAGTGCAGAAATCATTCCGCCGAATACATCCTCCATAAACTGGCGAATCTGCTTTGTATCGCTGGCAACACGGTTCATAAGTTCACCGGGCTTGCGCTTGTTTATAAAGCTCATGGACAACACCTGTATCTTATGGTACAGCCTCTTTCTCAAATCCATGCTTAGTCTGGAGCCCAATGATACACACCACCAGTTCTTCACTATGTTTACTCCGATTAATGACGCGGTAAGTATAAACATTACACCTACAAACAACACCACATCTCCCATGTCGCCGCTCTTGTCGGCAAGAACACTGTCGATAAACTTTTTCTGTACATACGGCATAAGTATTGCTATGCCTGAGGCAATAACCATAAAAAGTGAAATTGCAAGAAGCTTCCACTGATAACCACCACACAGCTCCCAGAATTTTTTAAATATTACATTTCTTCCGTCACATTTCGGACAACGGCTTGTGCCCGGCAGTGCACGACCACACTTCTCGCAATATTTCTCATATTCCTTGCTTTCTATACGTTCCTTCTGACCCTTTACCAGAAGATTTGCTCCCTGTGCCACATATGCCACTCTCTCAATGTGGCGCATGGAAAACCGTGCGATACAGTGCCTCTCTCCCTTAATCACTGCGGTCACAATTCCGCATCCTACCATTGATTCACATTTTATCTCGCTGCAGTCTTCTATATTTACCTGCCTGATTATTTCATTTCCGTTCAGAACAATTATTCTTTGCTCCGTGACCACAAGGTACTGCTTCCTTTCCGGAAAACTGTCCACTGCCTGATTTGCCTTATAATCATAAAGCAAATCTATGGGAACACAGTACCAGATGTCTTCAGGGCCGCCAAGCCCCAGCACACTTAACTGTTCCTTTCCTAATTCATATAATAATTTCATAAACTCATACTCCTCTAGATAAATAAGTCCAACTTCTTTCTCTCTCCTACAGACAGCTTGTATATATCCGGTATCTCAAAGCGGTTACCGTCAAGATCTGTAATCATTACTCTTCTGTCCGACAATGACACAACCGAATCTCCGCCCATATGAATAGTAAAACGGCATGCACCAAAGTTTGTCATCACATTGAAATATCCATATCCGTATTCATCTTTTATGTCTATTATCTTTGAAATCTCAGGTGTAAAGTATCTAAGCCGTAACTGTTCCCTAAGCATCTCTGCCTGATCTTCTGAAAGCTTGGAAAGACTCTCGACCATGCCTATTTCTCTTGCCTTTTCGTCAGCCTCTCTTATGGAAATGTACTCGTCAGGCTCCGTCACCGGAAATGTTCGATATACACCAATTCTGTCATACTTCTTTCCTGCATACTCAAGAGCTACAAAACCGCCTGCTGTTCTTGAAAATACGGCATTATCCTTCGTGAGATAACGAAGCTCCAGCAAATCTGCCGATTCTGCTTTCATTTTCTCCTCATCAAATTCCTCCAAATCCAGTGTGACACCGGATGTTTCCATTACTTCATCCATATATATACCGGCCCCTTGGGGCATTATCCTTTCTCTATAATCCTCTCATGGCAAGGGCTTTTGTCTGTAACTCCATCAGCTTATAGTAGGTACCTTTCATTTCTATAAGTTCTCCATGAGTTCCTGCCTCTGTCACTCTGCCATCATCAACAACTATAAGTTTATCCGCATTTCTAAGGGTTGAAAGTCTGTGGGCTATGGACAGTGTGGTCCTTCCCTTTACAAGCTTCTCCAAAGATTCCTGAATGGCAAGTTCTGTCTCTGTATCAACTGCCGAAGTTGCTTCATCAAGAATAAGTATCCTTGGATTGGCAAGTATTGCCCTTGCCATTGACACCCTCTGCTTCTCACCGCCTGACAGGTTCCTTCCCGACGAACCGATGATTGTATCATAACCCTGTGGCATCTTACATATAAAATCATGGGCCGATGCCTGTATGGCTGCCTCTATTATCTCTTTTCTCGTTGCATCAGGTCTTGCGTAAGCAATATTTTCCGCCACCGTACCCATAAATATATATGTCTCCTGCGAAACCATGGCAATACTTCTTCTAAGCTCATTAAATCCCATCTGCTTAACATCTATACCGTCAATCTTTATATATCCCTCATCCGGGTCATACAATCTTGATATAAGATTTACAAGGGTTGACTTTCCTGCCCCGGAACGTCCTACAATTCCAAGCATCTGTCCCGCTTCAATCTCGAAGCTTATATCCTTAAGAATCGGTTTATGAGGCTCATATCCGAACGTCACATGGGACAGTTCTATCTTACCTTCAATATGGTCCGGCCTTACAGGTTCTGCTGCCTCTTTAACCTCAGGCACCGCATCGATTATCTCAAACATTCTCTGAGATGAATTCAGGCAGTCTGTCATCCATCTGAACACATATGACATAAAGTCAAGAGGTCCGTTAAGCTGAGTCACATAGCCTGCAAATGTCACAAGCAAACCAAACTCCATGTCCGAACCGCCAAGTATCATTGCGGAGCCAAGTCCCCAAACGATAAATGAGGCGATATTTTCAGCCGATGAATAAAGAGCATAATACTTGTTATCATATCTCATTACATCCATCTCAGCATCTCTCACAGCCTTATTTCCCGTTCCAAGTCTCTTAAGCTCCTGCTCCTCCTGACCAAAAGCCTTAATAACCCTTGCTCCGGTAATGTTATCATTTAACTGACCATTGAGCTTTCTGTTTGCCCTGTGCCTCTTACCGTAAAATGTCCATAGTCTTGGAAGCATTCTGTAGCTCTGGATAGTCAGAAACGGAAGCAGAATCAGCGAAGCCAGTGCCAGCAGCGGATTCATGCAGAACATAATCACGCATGTTGCAATGATTGTAAATGCATTGGTAAATATGTACGGAAGTCCGTCAATAAAAAAGCTTGTAACCTCAGTGGCATCATCGAGAACTCTTGTCATAAGTCCTCCTGTCTGCCTTGAATTATAAAAGCTTATGGACAGCTTTCCCATGGAGTTAAAAATCTGCTGTTTCATTTCTGCAACAACCTCCGGCACAATCCTTGCCGTCATGGCACCGTGGATTATTCCCATAAGTTGCATAAGAATCTTTGTCACAATCATTGCAATTACCGTAAATCCAAGAATAACTGCAAACCTGCCTGCCGGAACGTTCACAATCTTTAACAATGACTCATCTTTTGCCAGCACCCTGTCATACAAAAATGTACCTGACAGATACGGCCATACAAGATTAAGCACACCTACTCCGATGTAGCAAAGCATCATTATACAGAGTCTTAACTTGTACTTGAAGAAATACTTCATTACACGCATAAACAAAGACTTTTTATCCATACATCTCGGACAGATCTTTCTCTCCTGATCAGGATATAATGTTCCGCATTTCGGACAGCATTCCATCTTTTTGCTTCCTACAATATCCTCCTCACTAAGCTCCTCTGACTTTTTTACTTTCTCAATATTTTTTGTGAGTCTTTCCATTTCACCCATCTTCGAGTTTGAAAATCTGCAAAGCTTTGTATCCGTTTCAGATATCTTTCCCATGAGTATTCCGCCGCTGACCTGACGGATTATTTCCGTATTTTCTATGCTTTCAAGCATATGAATCCTTATTACCGGCTTGGTGCTGTCAATATATTCCGAATCTCCCTTCGCCGCATAACCTCCAAATCTGAAGCTGCCCTTACGGCTGTATGGGTACATAGCCAGTACCAGTCTGTCTTTGGTAAGTATTATGTAGTTATTAACAAATCTGAACTCCTCATCAATATCACTCTCTGCCACATAGAGAATATCCTCCCTCACTATCTGATACCCTTCCAATACTTTGTACAGATTTGCAGGCAGTTTCAACTGCCTTTTAATGTCATCATTCTTTTCCATATCCCTTTTCCTCTCTGATGTACAAGTCATATAATAGAAAGTACGCTCTGCGAACTTTCTGTTATCATAAAAAAACGCATCGAAACATACATGTTTCAATGCGTTTTTAACACAGTCTATTTATAGTATATCTAAAATAGACAAAATAAAATGTGAATATATGCAAGCATACAGCACCGCTATGACACAAGTACATCTAATGATGATTACCTGTCATAAACGATAGTCCTAACAGGAAATCAATAACTTATTAAATTATTAATTCTGTTTGGCATAATGCCATATACTAATATAACCATTTTATTTGTCTCCTTTCGTCAAATATTGTTGTGAACTGATGGTCATAACAACTCACGAGTCCTACTATAACTCTTGTTTTTTCCATTGTCAATCAATTTTTTATTATTTTGGTATTTTACAGATATCTGTTAAGTCTCTCTGCACTCTTTACTACATCACTAAGGAGGTTTCTTGCTTCAACAAAGCTGTCCTGATTCTTCTCTGAAGAGTCTTTTGCCACATCGGCACTTGCTGTTACTTCTTCACTGGTTGCAGACAAATGACTGATATTCTCAACAATGGTATCATTTGCGCCTCTAAGAACCTCAAGCCTGCCATCCATTGTAGCAATACTTCCCGTAAGTGACATTATATTTTCATCAAGAGCTTCTATATTCTTTGACGCACTATTTATAAGCTCATTCTGCTTATCCGCTGCAACAACAGACTCCTGTACTTTTTCCGCAACTTCATTTGCATTGTCATTTAACTCTGCAATGATTGCTGCAATACTTTCCGTAGACTGTCTTGTCTGCTCTGCCAGCTGCCTTATCTGGTCTGCAACAACTGCAAATCCACGTCCTGCTTCGCCTGCTCTGGCGCTCTCGATGGATGCATTAAGTGCGAGAAGGTTTGTCTGACTTGAAATCTGGAAAATCATATCGGCAATATTTCTTACTTCCTCTGTTTTCTTCTGAAGCTGTTCCATTGATGCCACAACCTCATGGTTAACAACCTTAATTGTCTCTGACTGAGTCTCCATATCACTCATAACTTTCTTACTGTCACTGATTGCCTCACCGGAATCCTTAGCCACCTGTACAACATTATCAGAAAGCTCCTTTGTTGCATTGATTGACTCCTGAATATCCCTTGTCATAACTGTCTGTTCCTGAATATTCTCCGCAGTTACCTGAGTACTCTCTCCGATTTCAACAAGTGAACGATGAACATTTGTAGTAGACTCCTCAAGATTCTCCATAACCTCCTCTACATTTGAAACACCATCCTTTACAACCTCAGCAATCTCAAGAACATCCTTAAGCATTGTGTCAATATGATCCTTCTGTGCATCCACTTTTCCGAATGTATCTCTGTTAAACATTGCTTTTCTTGATGCCGTCTGAATGCATCCGATAAAGAAAAGTGTTCCAAAAACAGCCTGAAGAACCCATCCGGGAATATCAAAATTATTCTTTGAATGATTTACACATATCTGTATCACTACATTAACATCAACAATTGTGAGATAAACCAGGCATGTATTTCTAAACGGCTTATGGTCATCAAGCACAAGGGCCCCGGCAATAAGTGGAAGCATATACATAAATACCATCTGACTATGTCCTGTCATTACAACAAATGCGTAAGCTACTGCAAACGACCCAAGTTCTATGAATATGAGTCTTGGCATTGTCTTGTTCTTAAAATAGAACACCCATGTTACAACAAGCGATACAAAAATCAATACTGAACCCCATGTAGTTGACAATGTCGGTGTTGATGACAGATTCTGCAACATAAACATGCCTATCATAATTACGCATACAACTGTAAAACCTACCATATTTGATTTATTCGCTCTTTTTAACTGTTCCTCTTTGTTTGCATACTTAAATTGTTCGTCCATTGTTGTCCCTCCTAAATCTTTAAATGCTTATGTATGTATTTCCTACGTTATGCCTGGTCATGTATTCCAAGAAAATCCTCCTGAAATTTCTTATAAGGCACAGGTTTTCCATAGTAATAGCCTTGTATCATGTTGACATTCATTGACTTTAATATCTCGAGCTGCTCATTCTCCTCTACGCCCTCCACGCATACCTTTGCACCAAGTTTTTCAGACAACTCTGTAATAAGCTTAATAAACGTCTGTGCATAATCATCTGATGTAATATCATCAATAAAATTCTTGTCAACTTTTATTATATCAAAATTCATCTGCTTAATATAGCTTAAAGATGAATATCCGGTACCAAAATCATCAAGAGCAATACCTACTCCCAGCTTTTTTATCTCATTAATGACTTTCTTCATATATGCCATGTCGTTTATTGCCAGGCTCTCTGTTACCTCCAATATAATGTTCTCAGGATGAACTCCTGTCTCATTAACTATATTGGTTATAGTCTCCACTACATTTTTCTGCACAAGCTGAACGATTGAGAGATTCACATGGAGCTTCTTTTCAACACCCATATCACTCCAATACTTATTTATCTGACATGCCTTACGTAAGAAGTATTCACCAATTACAACTATCAGACCAAGATGTTCTGCAAGGGGTATAAAATCCACCGGCATGAGAAATCCAAGTTCATGGCTGTTCCATCTGATAAGTGCCTCTCCGCCCATGCATTCTCCCGTCACTGTATCCATAATCGGCTGGATATACAATTCAAACTCCATGCCGCCTACCGCAATGGCTGTCCTCATGTTTTTCTCGACATCAAGCCTTTTTATTGACAAGCCTTCTTCCGATGCATTATAGTACTCAATCCTGTTTTTTCCGCCTTTTTTTGCATCATACATGGCTATATCCGCTTTTTTCAGCAAGTCGTTTACATCTGTTCCGTCTTCGGGATAACATACAATTCCCATACTCATAGTCGAATAATACTCCGTACCGTCAATAAGCCATGGCTTGTTAAACATATCCAATATATTATCTATGATATTGTCGATATCATCCTTCTGCTCGGGATGTATCAGTATAACAAACTCATCGCCACCCACACGGTAACAACAGTCGCCGATACCCTCAATCTGCTGAAGCCCCATGGATATCAGTTTCAAAAGCATATCCCCATGCTGATGGCCAAGGCCATCATTAATGTGTTTAAAGTTGTCCAAATCAATGAACATTATGTATCCGCTCTTACCTTCATTCACAGCTTCTGTTATGGTTTCATATAGATCAGCCTCGCATCTCATACGGTTATACAATCCCGTAAGAAAATCATTGTTTGCCTGAAACTCAATTCGCTTCTCATTCTTTTTCTTTTCTGTTATGTCAGAAATATCAAAAAGTGTAACTCTGTTTCCGTCTACCCATGAAATATCTGAAGTCTTTATATAAAACCATTTCTTGAATCTTGCGTCATAGCTTTCCCAATGTGAACAGCTCTCATTTAATCTGTTGCATTTTTCACACATTTTTTTACTTCCGCAAATGTAGAAATCACTGCATTTTTTGCCTACCATATCATTTTTAAAGAGTTCAAGCATTCTCTCATTGGAGAAAAGCACCTCTTTAGTCTCTTTATCTACAGTCATCAGACCACTTGACATATTGTCAAGTATTTCCCTTAATGCTGTGTGTGAGCTGTACAGTGATGCATGTGACATCTTTCTGATGATTATGCCTTCTACAATGCGTATAACATTGGTGATAAACTCAATATCCTTAAGAGTCCATACTCTGTCCTTTTTATCATCGGCTATAACCATAGCCATCTGCGGTTTGTCCTGTATCATTACAGGTCTCGCAAGCAATGCGGAGATTCCGTACTGGGTATAAAGGAATTCTCTCTTTCCCTTGTGTTCGTCGGCAGACATAACATATATATCCTCACCGTATACGATGCTCTCATCCCAAATGTCATCTCTCGCTCTGTCAAACAGCTCCATTTTATCATCTTTTGTCCATTCGGAAAAGATTTCAAATCTGTCACCGTCTACGATATTCATCATTCCTGCATTTGACACACCAAGGCTATTCCCTACAATATTTAAAATTCTGTTTATAATTTCATCAAAACCTGCTGCTGAATCAAGATATGACACAATTTCCGAAAAAGCCTCATTTCTTTTATATTCATCATTAAGCTGATTCTGTTTATTTCTTTTAAACGCACTCAATTTCTCTGTCCTCATTTTTCTTTCATTCCCATAACTGATAATTATCCTTTATGAAATCGGTTTTTTACCATATCATCATAAGAATACAAATATTTTTTATATTTACTGCTTTACCCAATTAATGTATACATTTTATCACAACATTTCCTTATAAACAACAATAAATATCTTTTTTCAATGTAAAAATTCTGACAAATTACGACAAAGAAAGTGGTCACATCTTTTTGTTTTCGATGTGACCACCTATATGTCTTATACTACTGTCTTCTAAACATCTATGCTGTAATTTGGTGCTTCCTTTGTGATATGAATATCATGTGGATGACTTTCCTTAAGTGAAGCTGCTGAAATCTTAACAAACTTACCGTGTGTCTTCAAGTCTTCAATTGTAGGAGCTCCACAATAACCCATACCTGAACGGAGACCGCCAACTAACTGGAATACCGTATCCTCCAGTGTTCCCTTATATGCAACTCGTCCTTCTACGCCTTCAGGCACAAGCTTCTTTGCATCTGTCTGGAAATATCTGTCCTTTGAGCCGTTTTCCATGGCTGCAATAGAACCCATACCTCTGTATACCTTGTACTTTCTTCCCTGATATAACTCAAATGTACCCGGTGCCTCATCACATCCTGCGAAGATGCTTCCCATCATACATACATTGGCACCTGCTGCTATAGCCTTTGTCATATCTCCTGAGAACTTAATACCGCCATCGGCAATAATTGGCACTCCATACTCCTTAGCCGCCTCATAGCAATCCATAACTGCTGTTATCTGTGGAACACCGATACCTGCAACTATTCTTGTTGTACAGATAGAACCAGGTCCGATACCAACCTTTACCGCATCTGCTCCTGCTTCAATTAAAGCTCTTGTACCTTCGCCTGTAGCAACATTTCCTGCAATAACCTGTAAATCCGGATATGCAGTCTTAATCTGCTTAACAGTGTTCATAATATTCATTGAATGACCGTGAGCCGAGTCAACTACGATAACGTCTACCTTTGCATCTACAAGGGCTGCGACTCTCTCCATTACATTTCTTGTGATACCAACAGCAGCACCACAGAGAAGTCTTCCCTGCTTATCCTTCGCTGCAAGAGGATACTTTATCTGTTTTTCAATATCTTTGATAGTGATTAATCCCTTAAGATTGAAATTGTCATCAACCAACGGAAGCTTTTCTTTTCTCGACTTTGCAAGAATCTCCTTCGCCTCCTCAAGTGTAATGCCCTGCTTTGCCGTAATAAGGCCTTCGCTTGTCATCGACTCCTTAATCTTCTTTGAGAAATCTGTCTCAAACTTAAGATCACGATTCGTTATAATTCCTACAAGCTTTCCGTTTTCTGTAATAGGAACACCTGAAATTCTGAACTTGCCCATAAGTTCGTTTGCGTCCTGTAATGTATGCTCCGGTGATAATGAAAATGGGTCTGTTATTACTCCGTTCTCTGAGCGCTTTACTTTGTCTACTTCCTCTGCCTGCGCCTCTACTGACATATTTTTATGAATGATACCGATACCACCCTGTCTTGCCATTGCAATCGCCATGCGATGCTCGGTTACAGTGTCCATACCTGCACTCATCATCGGAATATTTAACCTAATCGACTTTGTTAAATAAGTTGATAAGTCAATCATATTTGGTGTAACTTCTGAATACTGTGGAACTAAAAGCACATCATCAAATGTTATTCCTTCGCCGATAATCTTTCCCATTTCAATAATCCTCGCTTTCTTCTTCGTATTAAAACATGCGAACTTATAAAATAAGTCCGCATGATAAGTAACTTTCGGTAAAGTATAAACTTTTTACGACAAAATGTCAAATACTTTTTTAGCTGAGAAAAACCCTGCTTGGCACAAAAGTCTTTATGGCATTTAACATTTCCTCGTTAGGCTCAAAAACAACCTTTGCAGTTGCCCCCTCCTCGATTGGTATTATAAATGCATATTTCTGTCTGTCTGCATATCCTGATGAATAATCCATAACCTTAATCTTTCCATTGTTATTATGGTAAGAAAGCTTATCACTGTTTAAAGGTGCAAGAACTTCTATGGACATCATGTCAAATCTTCTTGCTTTCTTTCTCTTCATTTTTCCATAAATGCAGTCAATATCAAGGTCTCCGCTTATAAACTGATACTCATATTCTGTATCTGTATTCCTGAATACAATTATGTCAAGATATACAAGAAAGCAACCTGCCATAATACCAAAAATATGGAACATGGCAAAACCCAAAAGCATTGCTATAACCGTTGCAACAACCACAAGAAACCTGCAAAGAAGCGCAGTATTACCTGTTCTTCTCTTAACTATCAATTCACAATATGTGTCGTTCATTTTGTTCTCCTTTTTGTCCTTAAAATGTCAGATTCTCAAAACATTTTCATCCTGTGCAATTATACTTAATAATACCGGTGTAGTCAAGATAAAACACCCCTTGATTTTGTTAAAACAAAAACAAGGGGTGTTTTCTTCGAAAATTTGAGCCTGTGACCACTTTACATTTTCTCAGCATTTACTTATTCGAGCAAAATTTTATTTCATAAAATTTTGGTCAATTACATCATGCCCATGCCGGCGCCGCCTGCAGGCATCTGTGGAACATCTTCCTTGATTGTAGCAACAACAGATTCTGTTGTAAGAAGTGTTGATGCAACGCTTGTTGCATTCTGTAATGCACTTCTTGTAACCTTAACAGGATCAAGAATACCCGCATCAACCATTGATACGTACTCTTCCTTGTATGCGTCAAATCCGACTCCTGCCTCTGACTCTCTTACCTTATTAACGATAACTGAGCCCTCAAGACCTGCATTTGCAGCAATTGCATAAAGTGGAGCCTCAAGTGCTTTTAAGATTACGTTAGCACCTGTCTTCTCGTCACCCTCAAGCTGTGCAACGAGCTTTGCAACCTCCTTTGATGCGTGGATATATGCTGAACCACCACCTGCGATAATACCTTCTTCTACGGCTGCTCTTGTGGCATTTAAAGCGTCCTCCATACGGAGCTTGTTTTCCTTCATCTCTGTCTCTGTAGCTGCGCCAACACGGATAACTGCAACACCACCTGCAAGCTTAGCAAGTCTCTCCTGAAGCTTCTCTCTGTCGAAATCAGATGTTGTTGACTCAATCTGATTCTTAATCTGTGCAACTCTTGCAGCGATTTCATCTTTGTCACCGCATCCGTCAACAATGATTGTATTCTCCTTCTGAACCTTAACAGACTTAGCACGGCCAAGCATATCCATTGTTGTATCCTTAAGTTCTAAGCCAAGTTCCTCTGAAACTACTGTACCGCCTGTAAGAATAGCGATATCCTTAAGCATTTCCTTTCTTCTGTCACCATAGCCCGGAGCCTTTACACCTACTACTGAGAATGTACCACGAAGCTTATTTACAATAAGTGTTGTAAGAGCCTCACCCTCAATATCCTCAGCAATTATGAGAAGCTTTGCACCTGACTGTACAATCTGCTCAAGTACAGGAAGGATTTCCTGAATATTTGAAATCTTCTTATCTGTAATTAAGATGTATGGATTGTCAAGAACTGCTTCCATCTTATCCATATCTGTTGCCATATATGCTGAAATGTAACCTCTGTCAAACTGCATACCTTCAACTAAATCAAGCTCTGTAAGCATTGTCTTAGACTCTTCTATTGTAATTACACCATCATTTGAAACCTTCTCCATGGCATCGGCTACCATATTACCAACAGACTCATCGCCTGCTGAAATAGCTGCAACCTTTGCAATCTGATCCTTGCCGTTAATCTTTGAAGACATCTTCTTAATAGATTCAACTGCAACATCTGTAGCCTTCTTCATACCCTTTCTCAAAACGATTGGGTTTGCTCCTGCTGCAAGGTTCTTCATACCTTCATTAATCATTGCCTGTGCAAGAACTGTAGCTGTTGTTGTACCATCACCTGCCACATCATTTGTCTTTGTGGCAACTTCCTTAACAAGCTGTGCACCCATGTTCTCAAATGCATCTTCAAGCTCTATTTCCTTTGCGATAGATACACCATCGTTTGTGATTAACGGAGTTCCGAATGACTTGTCAAGAACTACATTTCTTCCCTTTGGTCCAAGTGTTACCTTAACTGTATTTGCTAATTTGTTTACGCCTTCCTCTAAAGCTTTTCTGGCCTCTGCGCCATATTTAATTTCCTTTGCCATATTACTTACCTCTTTCCTAACTAATATTTATTGCTGCCTACTTTAAAACTGCCAATACATCCTCTTCTTTAACGATTATGTATTCCTCATCATCAACTTTTATATTTGTTCCTGCGTACTTTGAATATACAATAACATCTCCTGCCTTAAGGTCTTCCTTAACTTCCTTACCAACTGCAACAACTGTTGCCTCCTGTGGCTTCTCCTTTGTCTGTCCCGGCAAAACAATACCTGACTTTGTTGTTTCCTCTGCAACAACCTGCTTAATAACTAATCTGTCACCCAATGGTATTAAATTCATGATATATTCCTCCTTAATATAAAAATTGTTTTCTGCATCTTACGGCATTTTCATAGCTGCCTCATATTATTAGCACTCATTATATAAGAGTGCTAACATCTAAGGTGTATTGTATACTTCACGCCTATATATATCAATAGTACCAAAGTACTATTTTTTTTACGAATGTAGGCAGAGTGCTGTGAACAGTAAACCATTATTTCTTTCCCCCAAGGTCCCTTGCATAGTAAAACAGATACTGCTGGGCATATCCACCGTATTCCCCGAAATTCTTTTCTGCGAACTCCATTATCTCTTCTTTTGGTGTATCCTTATGAAAGTATACCTGCTCCATTATCCGTTTAACCCATACATCCACCGGAAATGCATTTCTGTATCCCAGGCCAAACAGCAACACACAGTTTGCCACTTTATCTCCTACTCCCTTTATCTCCATAAGACGGGATTTTGCCTGCTCATATGTCATTCCCTCAAAAGTCCTGTTGCAAAGCCCTGCTTCCATATGGTCTGATGCAGATTTTAAATAGGGTGCCCTGAAGCCGGTCTTCAACATACGGTAGTCATCTTCACTTATATCTGTAATTGCCTTAATATCAGGAAAGTTGTAATACATCTTTCCATTTATCTCCCCTGCAGCAGTTCCGTACTTCTCTGAGACTGAAGCTACAATCTGCTTAATATGAGGTATCTGCTTATTCTGCGAAATGATAAACGACATAAGCATCTCATGAAATTCCTGTCTTAGGATTCTTATACCATATTTCTCTGTCACTGCAACTTTTAGCCTGTCATCCCTGCCAAGCAGCCATTTCTTTATGGCACCGTAGTCCGTATCCATATCCAGATAATTTTTCCATATTGAATTATACTCAGATATGTCCACATTATGCAGTGTAATGTCAGAACCCTTCTGACTTATACGCAGTGCCCTTCCGTATGCGACAGTAACGTAATCCATCTCATCAAGTTTTTCAAAATGAAAACACTGTCCACACTCAAAAATCTGTTCTACATTAAAATCATCTGCATCGCTGATTATTACATTTCCATTCTTTTCTTCTATATTCACAATATCACCTATTATATAAGCCCCAAAGAGCTTAATCCTTTGTATATTCCGTCATTTTCAACAGTATCAGTCATATATTTTGAAAGTTCGATTATCTTCTCGTCAGAATTCCCCATAGCAACACTGTGGTTTACAAACTCAAGCATCTCATAATCATTCATACTGTCTCCGAAAGCATATGTATTCTCCCACTTTATGCCTGTTTCCTGTATGACACGTTTTATACCTTCCGCCTTTGAAAATCCTTTTGGAATAAGTTCCAAAAGTGAGCTTCCGTGATTGATTACTGTGTAATCACTCATAAAATACTTCCTGGCGTCCTCAAATCTGCTCTCATTCTTAAATACCGCGCTTACCTTTGCAGCACACATACCATTATCATCAGCAGGTATTTTCACCATGGCAGAACCCACTTCTTTAAAAAATTTGCTGTATACTGCCCTGTATCTGTCATTCCATTTTGACTCGTCCTCATAATAAAGATAGTCATGGCCCTCAGGAACCGGAATAAATTGAAATTCACGAAGTTTTCTTACAACACATGCTATATCCTTCTCATCCAAATCATGTCTGAATAACACTTTTCCATCCAGCTCACCGTATGTTCCCGCTCCGGCTATTATCCCATCAAATCCTATATCTATTATGGACGGAAACACCATTGACCTTGATCTTCCTGTGCAGATAAATGCAAGATGACCGTTTTCCCTTAACTTTTTAATTGCACTGACAGCCGATTCCGGAACTCCGATATGTGGCATATAAAGTGTATCATCAATGTCAAAGAATACTATCTTTTTTTCTTTTAAATCACATATTTTTTTATTATTTTCCATATACTTATAACAATTCCTTTACACAAACAAAATACTTTATCATTATTACTATTCACAGTACTTCCACCTGCATTCGTAAACATTTTATCAAAAATGAATATTAAATGCATTAATTTTCTACTTTATTTTTTTGTAAAAAAGTATTACAATAGATTAAATTATTTTATTTATGTCGCTGGCAGCGACGGAATGGAGGTCATTATGGCAAATTTTAAAAAATTCCTTGCATTTACAGCCGTAACAGCTGCTGCAGTTGCAGGCGGTATTGCTGTATATAAGAAAGTTCAGGAGAGCAAATGCGATTCTGATGACGATTTCGATGATTTCGATGACGACGATTTCGATGATGATTTTGATGACGATTTTGATGATTTAGAGATTGAAAACAGAAGCTACACCCCTATCACATCAGACACAGAGAAAGCTGATTCTGAAAAGGCTGATTCTGAGGAAGAAACCGCAGAAGAGAAGAAGTAAATTACTCTTTAACGAGCCATGCAAAGTTAGAAATAAAAGCTGTAAACGAGAGCTTGCTTTCGTTTGCAGCTTTTTATTTCTAACTTTGCATGGCTCGTTAAACGATAGTTTACTCAACCTCGACACTGTTGATTTTTTCTATCATTCGAGGCAGCGCATCTTTTCCGTTCTTCCACGGCTCATCCTTATATCTGTAATCAAATTTATTGATAAACCAGTCAAGGTCTTCCTTGACTCTTTTCATATTCTCTATAAAAAGTTTTCCTGCCGCGTTCATAAACTCTTCAAGTTCTTTTCCTGATAATTCCTTTGAAGCGTATTCCACGAGGATTGCATAATGCTTCATACAAAAACCTTTTGATTTACAGAATTTTTCCCTGAAGCCCTCGTCATTTTTCCAAAGGTACATAATTGTGATAATATACCTGTCAAACACATCATTTATTCTGTTACAGATAAAGCATGAATCCGAGAGTTCTTTCACATAATTTATAAGCTTTGAATTATCTGCTTTCTTCAAAAAACTGCCCTTTGATTCCGGTTTCATCTTCTCAAGATTATTAATAACGCTCCATGTATGTGTCTGATACATAAGTGCCATTCCAAGCCTGTTACCGCGCTCATACATCTTTTTCGTATGTTCCGTGCAAAATCCTGTTTTGTCTGTCATCGCCCTTACGTCTTCCTCCATATATGAAGGTCCCAGGGTAAAATCAAGAGCATCACTCTCAAGTTTTCTGTACATCTCACACACAGGACATTCGCAATCCTTATCAAACGCATCATTTACCGGAATTGTGTATAATTTCTCCGCCATATCTTTCCTTTCTGCAACCGAACTTAACTGAGCAGCTTACGCATCTCTCTCGCTTTATCCTTAAGCCTTGCGGACGCCGATTTTGATACAATCAAATCAGATAACAGTTTCATAGCCTTTGCATTATCATCACACTGACGTGCAAGTTCAGCCACAAGATAAATAAAAGTCCACTCATCCATACCACAGATTGGAGGCATTTCCTTTGCCATAGCCACCGTAAATCCCTCGTATGCTTTCTTCATGTATTCCTTTTCCTTTGACTTAAGTTCCCCTAATACTTTTTCCTTATCAGGAGTATCAGCCGGAAGACTCTCTCCCTTGCCTCTCAAAAGCCATGCAATTTTAAGACATGTATACGCCTTCTCGCTTGCTTTTCCCTTTTTAATCACTACATTTGCCAGAGCAAGCTGATGACGTACAAGTGCCTCATCATAGGAATAAGTCTCACACTCTGTATCTACACCCTTAAAATAAGGTGTTATATTTGTCTTAACAAATTTCGCCTGTCCGGATGTAATATTGTTGAAAAATCTGCTAAGAGATGCATATCCGCATTTATTGCAAACCACACAATCATATTTTAACGAATCAATTATCTGATACTTTGGACGCAAATCGCTGTCTGCTCCAATCATCTTAGCTTTTCCTGTCCTTACTGCTTTTGCCTTGAATTCCGAATCACATACAGGACATCTGTATCCTTTGTCAAACAGAAAATCCTTTTCCTCCGGCACTGCTGCCTTTACAGCCTCTTTTTTCTCGGTTGCAGCCTTCTTTTCCTCGCTTTCATATAGCTCCATACCTGAAAGCATACCTAACCCGACCTTGCCAAGATCGGAAAATAAACTATCACTCATGCCGTTTTCCTTCCATCTATAATAAATAATACCTGTTATCTTACAGTTTAAATGAACTCTTAAGAGACACAATTCTGTTGAAAACAAGATGATCCGGTGTGCTGTCGTTGCAATCAACACAGAAGAATCCCTGTCTTACAAACTGGAAGCTGTCATAAGCCTTTGCATCTTTCAGACTTGGCTCAACATAGCATTCCTTAAGAACAGTCAATGAGTTAGGATTAAGGTTAAGTGTTCCATCCTCATTAAGCTTTCCCTTTTCCTCATCAACAATATTCTCATAAAGCCTTACCTCAGCTTTAACAGCTTCGGCTGCGCTTACCCAGTGAATTGTTCCTTTGACCTTTCTTCCCTCAAATCCGCTTCCGCTCTTTGTCTCAGGGTCATAGGTACAATGAACCTCCGTAACATTGCCGTTCTCATCCTTTACAAAGCTTACACACTTTACAAAGTAAGCATTCATCAGTCTTACCTCATTGCCCGGGAATAATCTGAAATACTTCTTTGGAGGTTCTTCCATAAAGTCATCCCTCTCAATGTAAAGTTCCCTGCCAAATGGCAGCTTTCTTGTACCCAATTCCGGATTTTCAAGGTTGTTGTCAGCATCAAGGTACTCTATCTGTCCTTCAGGATAATTGTCAATAATAAGCTTGATAGGGTCAAGAATTGCCATCACTCTTGGTCTCTTAAGCTTTAAATCCTCTCTTATGCAATACTCAAGCATGGCATAGTCAACAGAACTGTTTGCCTTTGATACACCGCAGAGCTCCACAAATTTCTTGATTGACTCCGGTGTAAATCCTCTTCTTCTTAAGGCACTTATTGAAACAAGTCTCGGGTCATCCCAACCGTCAACAATACCGTCCTCAACAAGCTTCTTTATATATCTCTTTCCGGTAATAACATTTGTAAGATAAAGCTTTGCAAACTCAATCTGTTTTGGTGGCATAGGATACTCAAGTTCTCTTACTACCCAGTCATAGAGCGGTCTGTGGTCCTCAAACTCCAGTGTACAGATAGAATGTGTAACACCTTCTATGGCATCCTCAATAGGATGTGCAAAATCGTACATTGGATATACGCACCACTTGTCACCTGTGTTATGGTGTGTCATATGAGCTACTCTGTATATTACAGGGTCTCTCATGTTAATGTTAGGTGATGCCATATCAATCTTTGCACGAAGAACCTTTGAACCATCCTCATACTTTCCTGCTGTCATCTCCTCAAAAAGCTTTAAATTTTCTTCAATAGAACGGTTTCTGTACGGACTTTCCTTTCCGGGCTCCGTAAGAGTGCCTCTGTACTCTCTTATCTCATCTGCCGAAAGGTCACAGACATATGCCTTTCCTTTTTTTATAAGCTTTATAGCGGCCTCATGCATCTGGTCAAAGTAATTTGACGCAAAGAAAAGCCTGTCCTCAAAATCAGCTCCAAGCCACTCTACATCAGCTTTGATTGATTCAACAAACTCTGTCTTCTCTTTTGTTGGATTTGTATCATCAAAACGAAGGTTAAACTTTCCTCCGTATTCCTTTGCAAGTCCCGAATTAAGTAATATAGACTTTGCATGTCCTATATGTAAATATCCGTTTGGCTCAGGCGGAAAACGTGTCATTACGTGGTCATACACGCCATCTGCCAAATCCTTTTCAATAATCTGCTCAATAAAATTCTTTGAAACTGCTGTTTCTTCCATGGTGCGCCTCCTAAAAAAGTTACTATTTATTATAGTACACCATAAAGCCCCCAATTGTAAAGGGACTTTTGACAATATCATTGAAGCATAGTTACTATTCACAGTTGATTTAGAAACAAGAACAATATCGTCATGCTTGCATGCTGTCCATTATTCTTTCGAGCTCTTCTATGTTTTTTTTACACTCCTCAATCTCCAGATAAATGGATCTCTTTCCTCTTTTATGAGCAATATATACGGCCAGCTTATGTGACGAATTTATGAACCGTGACCAGACTCCACCCATTCCTATGTACATAAGGATAAAAGCAAATATCTTTACAACAAACGCAGGTGCCCAAAAATAAATCATTAATCCAACTATAAACACAACTGTCAATGCATTTCCGGCTATTTTATTCTGAATCTGTTCAGCCTGCAGTTTTTTCAGATTATCCTTTTCACACAACCATTCATTTCTAATATTGTATGAAGGTACTCCATATTCAAAACTGTACCCGGTGTATTTTTTGGAATATATTGCAACATCCGGCACACATGCTTTTATTCCTCCAATCATGCAATAACTGATAAGCGCAAGAATCACCGAAGCAATGCCAGAATACAGGTTATTGTCTTTATCCGGTAGTTCTGTCTGTTTTATGGTCATATCAAGTATATATTTGTCATTTTCACGAAATTTAGGTGGTGTACTAATCAGTTCACCCTGAAAATACACCTTATCCTGCTTAGGATCTTTCAGCTTCTGTTTGATTTCCTGATCTTTTACCATTATCCACATATACCAAGCTTCATGGTCGCTTGTTTCAGGCTCTATCAATACAATATAAGCTTCATATTCAATATTTCCTTCCGTATAACTCATTAAATCTCCTGAATCTTCATTTCCTGTTTGTACTAATATCTGATTTTTTACATACTCATCTATGTAAAACGAAACATAGTAGCCAACTGACAAATCTTCCTGTAAGATTTCTTTTAACGTATCTCCCTTTTTATATATTTCCTGATGTATATCGTTCCATGTATATATAAGATATATACCACGTATTAACATTATAAATGCTATAAAAATACCTATTCTCTTTAATATTTTTCTATACATTATCACAACTCCATAGAATTAACGTTAATAAAGATTATTTTTCCCGTTCTGAATGTAGCAAAAATAACTGCTGTATTTGCTAACACTAATACACATATCAACTATAATAGTCTATCTGTCTATGTATAGTCAAGTTTTTCGACAATAAAACTGTACATTTGAGAAATAACCACTTTTCTGTCCCTCAAAATTCACAACAGAGACGAGATACGCTTTGCGAATCTCGCTCTGATTAGCGGTCGTCAAATGTCCACTTGTGCAAGCACAGTGTCCATTTTCCTCGTCGCCATAACAAAAATGAACTGTCATATTGCCAAATGGCAGATATAACAGCTCATACTCATTCTATATAAAATTTATGAGAAAAGATCCTTAAATCCTTTTTTCTTCTTGCCCTTTTCTTCTTTCTTCTCTGGCTCTTCGCTACCACTCTCCTTGGCAGCCTTGCTCTCCTCCGTTGTACCACCCATCGCCGCATCAAAGGCTTTCAATGCTTCTTTCTGAGTGTCTGTAAGCTTCTCCGGAACCTGAACAACAAGTGTTACATAGTGGTCACCTCTTGCTGAGCGGTTCTCAAGTGACGGTACACCTTTTCCGCGAAGTCTTATCTTTGTATCCGTCTGTGTACCCGGCTTAATATTAAACAATACATCACCGTCTATAGTAGAGATTCTTACATCTCCGCCCAGTGCTGCCTGTGCAAATGAGATAGGCGCAGTAGAATAAAGATTGTATCTGTCTCTCTGGAAAATAGGATGTCTCATTACCGTAACTTCCACAAGTAAGTCTCCTCTTGAACCGCCGTTTACACCCGGTTCACCTTTGCCTGCAATACGGATGCTCTGACCGTCATCTATTCCGGCAGGTACACTTATCTCAATCTTCTTCCTTGAAGATGTATATCCTGTACCTCTGCAATCAGGACACTTATCCTTAATAACCTTACCCTTACCTCCACAGTCAGGACATGTCTGTACATTTCTAACCATGCCAAAAAGTGACTGCTGTGTATATACAACCTGGCCTTTACCTCCACACTTAGGACATGTTACAGGTGAAGTTCCCTCTTTTGCTCCACTTCCATGACAGGTCTTGCACTCATCCTTAAGAGTTACCTCTATTTCCTTCTTTGTACCAAAGCATGCCTCCTCAAATGTTATGCGCACGCCGGTACGGATGTTGACACCCCTTCTCGGTCCGTTATTTGCTGCACTGCTTCGTCTTCCGCCACCGAAAAAGTCGCCGAATATATCACCAAATATATCACCCATGTCAGAGAAATCAAAGCCACCGGCACCTGGGCCGCCGCCACCCTGAAATGCTGCATGGCCGAACTGGTCATACTGACGTCTTTTCTCTGCATCACTTAAGACAGCGTATGCTTCTGAAGCCTCCTTAAACTTAGCCTCAGCTTCAGCATCACCGGGATTTGTATCAGGATGATACTTCTTTGCTAACTGTCTGTATGCTTTTTTTATCGCTGCATCATCAGCATTCTTATCTACGCCAAGCACCTCGTAGTAATCTCTCTTATCTGCCATATGCATAGTCCTCCATAGTAATCGACCGATTTTCAATAATACGCACTATAAGGACATGAAGCCATGCCCTTATAATGCAGCTATATACTCTTAAACTTCCTTGTAGTCACCGTCTACAACATTGTCATCATTTGAAGCAGAACCTGCACCCATATCAGCACCGCTCATATCAGGGCCTGCCTGACCTGCAGCACCTGCTGCCTGTGCCTGCTCATACATCTTTGTAAAGAGATTCTGAGCACCTGTCATAAGCTTCTCCTTTGCTGACTTGATTTCTTCAACATCTGTCTCTGTCATTGTTTCAGGTGTTGTCTTTGCAAGTAAGTCCTTAAGTGTATTAAGGTCTGCCTCAACGCTTGACTTGTCGCCTGCATCTAACTTATCTCCAACCTCATTAAGCGCCTTCTCTGTCTGGAATACAAGTGAGTCAGCCTCATTTCTTGCATCAATACCTTCCTTACGCTTCTTATCAGCAGCCTCAAACTCAGCAGCTTCCTTAACAGCCTTATCAATTTCATCATCAGACATGTTTGAACCTGATGTAATTGTAATGTGCTGTTCCTTACCTGTTCCTAAATCCTTTGCAGATACATTTACGATACCGTTTGCATCAATATCGAATGTAACCTCAATCTTAGGGATTCCTCTTGGAGCAGGAGCAATTCCGTCTAATCTGAACTCACCGAGAAGCTTGTTATCCTTAGCGAACTGTCTCTCACCCTGTACTACTCTGATATCAACAGCGCTCTGATTATCTGCTGCTGTAGAGAATACCTCACTCTTCTTAGCAGGGATTGTTGTATTTCTCTCAATAAGTCTTGTAGCAACACCACCCATTGTCTCAATTGAAAGTGAAAGAGGTGTAACATCAAGAAGAAGGATTTCGCCTGCACCTGCATCGCCTGCAAGCTTACCACCCTGAATAGAAGCACCGATGGCAACACACTCATCAGGATTAAGTGACTTTGAAGGCTCATGTCCTGTAAGCTGCTTAACCTTATCCTGTACAGCCGGAATACGTGTTGAACCACCAACCAATAATACTTTGCTTAACTCGCTTGCTGTAATACCTGCATCCTTTAATGCATTCTGTACAGGTACTGCTGTTCTCTCTACAAGGTCGTGTGTAAGTTCATCAAACTTAGCTCTTGTAAGGTTCATATCAAAGTGCTTTGGTCCATCCTGATTTGCTGTGATGAATGGAAGGTTAATATTTGTAGTTGTTGCTGATGAAAGCTCTTTCTTAGCCTTCTCTGCTGCTTCTTTTAATCTCTGGAGAGCCATCTTATCTGTTGATAAGTCAATACCCTCTGTCTTCTTAAACTCTGATAACATGTAATCTGTTATTCTCTGGTCGAAGTCATCACCACCAAGTCTGTTATCACCTGATGTAGCGAGAACCTCGATAACACCATCACCGATTTCGATAATAGATACATCGAATGTACCACCACCTAAATCGTATACCATAATCTTCTGCTCATTTTCATTATCAAGACCGTAAGCTAAAGCTGCAGCTGTTGGCTCGTTGATGATTCTCTTTACATCAAGACCTGCAATCTTACCAGCATCCTTTGTTGCCTGTCTCTGTGCATCATTGAAGTAAGCAGGAACTGTGATAACTGCCTCTGTTACCTTCTCACCAAGGTATCCTTCTGCATCAGCCTTAAGCTTCTGAAGAATCATAGCTGAAATCTCCTGTGGAGAATATTTCTTATCATCAATAGTTACTCTGTAATCTGTTCCCATATGTCTCTTGATTGAAGAGATTGTCTTGTCAGCATTTGTAACGGCCTGACGCTTTGCAGGATCACCTACAAGTCTCTCACCTGTCTTTGTAAATGCTACAACAGAAGGTGTCGTTCTGATACCCTCAGTATTTGCAATAACAGTTGGCTTTCCACCTTCCATAACTGCTACACATGAATTTGTTGTTCCTAAATCGATACCAATAATCTTGCTCATTTTATTTTCCTCCTAAATTTGGTTTTCAAAACTATTTTTAACTACTATGTGTTAAACTGCACACTAATTAACTACTTTAACCATACTGTATCTGACTACCGTGTCGCGATACATATATCCCTTTTGGAATTCCTCTGCTATGATATTCTCACCAAGGTTTTCATCTTCACCATGCATTACCGCATTGTGGAAATTCGGATCGAATTCTTTTCCCACTGCTTCAATTGGTGTAACTCCGGCTTCCTCAAGAGCCTTAACCATCTGCTTGTAGACCTTATCCATGCCGTCTGCAAACGGAGATGATTTTTCTTCCTCTGAAAGAGTTGCCAGACCTCTCTCGAAGCTGTCTACTATAGGTAGAATCTTCTCGACAATACTCTTGGCTCCCACCTCAAACATTGCTGTTCTTTCCTTTTCACTTCTCTTTCTGAAATTATCAAACTCAGCAAAAGTTCTCTTATACTTATCGGTCAGTTCCTCTATAAGAATATCTTTCTCATCTTTTTTGCTTTCTTCCTTTTCTGTCACATCGCCTTCTTCGGTGTTCTGTTCTGTCTGACTGTCTTCTGCCTGATTTGCATCTGTCTGATCTCCTTCAGGCGGACACTCCTGCACTGCTTCGGCTGCTTTTACATCTTCTTTTACAGCCTCATTTTCAGTAACATTAATATCTTCCTTTTTCGCCACTTTTCTCTGCGCCTCCTTACTCCTTCTTCTTGTATACTGAATCTAACTTATCTTTGATATCCTTTAATGTATCTACGACTTTTTCGTAGTCCATTCTCTTTGGTCCGATAATACCTATTGTACCATGGACACCTTCCTCCAGCTCGTATGTCGCGGTAATAACACTGCAGTCCTTCATTGTCTGAACAGGAGTTTCCTCGCCGATATAAACCTTTATCTGCTGACCATCCTCCTCATCACTGTCTATGAGACTTGACAAAAGCTGTTTCTCCTCAAATGTACTGATAAGTTCTTTTGCCCTGTTGCTGTCACTAAGCTCCGGATACCTGAAAATATTGGTAGCACCACTTGTATAAATCTCCAGATTATCTTCAGCGCCTATTGCCTCAGCTACCGCATCCAGAACACTTCTTGCCAGCTCTAACTGGTTACCGGCCTGACCATTCATCCTTGATATAATTCCGAGATTAATCTCCTCCAGAGTCAGACCGTTAAGATTACTGTTAAAAAGAATATTGAGCTTTAAAAGCGTTTCATTGTCTATCTCTTCATTAACATCTATAATCTTATTCTTTATAATATTGCCCTCAAGGACAATTACGCAGAGCATCTTGTGATTCTCAACCTGGGACAACTGAATGAACTTCAACTTATTCTTATGAACCTGCGGCGCTGAAATCATTGCTGCATAACTGGTGTTGTTTGCCAGCATCTTCGCCATATTTTTAAGTAAGGTTTCCACCTTGTCAACCTTCTCATTCAGAAATTCACGCATATCGTCAACTTCTTTTTCCCTGTTGTTAAGTTCCTGCTCCTTTTCCTTCATCATGTTATCTACATAGAGTCGATAACCTTTATCCGAAGGAATTCTTCCCGCCGATGTATGAGGCTGGACTATATATCCCAGTTCCTCCAAGTCAGCCATTTCATTTCGAATAGTAGCAGAACTTAAATTTAAATCAGTATACTTTGAAATGGTCCTTGAGCCTACCGGTTCGCCGGTTTCCAGGTAATTACGGATAATTGCCTGAAGAATTTTCATTTTTCTCTCATCTAATTCCATCTGCCACTCCTCTTTCTGTATTTTGTCATTTGTTAGCACTCATTTTTATGGAGTGCTAATATCGACTAAACATAAAATATCACTTACCACCTGTGTTGTCAAGTAGTAAGTGATATTTTTTTATGTATTCTTATCAGCTTTATTTTATATTACTCTTCTGATTTCTTAAATACACCGATTCTTCTTGCAACCAGCACTGATGCCGAACCTATGAGCATCACAAGATAAAATGCCAAATTGCTGCTGTCACCGGTCTGTGGACCTGCAAGTGGTACTACAAAATCAACCGGTTCCTCCTCAGGAGTCTCAGGTTCTACTGTTGTTGTAGGATTTTCAGGAGTAGGCTCCTCTACACCTGCATAAGGAATACTTGTTGTTATCTCTTCTTCCGGTACAGTAGTTGTCTCCGACTCAGTCGTTGTGTTTTCTGTTGTTGACTCCGTTGTTTCCTCATCTACATACTCAGGAACTGTAGTTGTCTCCTCTTCGGTAGTTGTCTCGGCCTCTGTTGTTGTGGTTGTCTCTTCTTCTGTTGTTGTCTCAGCCTCTGTTGTTGTAGTTGTCTCTTCTTCTGTTGTTGTCTCGGTCTCTGTTGTTGTCTCTACCTCTGATGTTGTCTCTACCTCTGTGGTTGTCTCTTCTTCTGTTGTTGTTTCTACTTCCATATTAACAAAACGAGATACAAAGTGGAACTCGCCTCCTGTCATTGAGAAGCTTCCACATATAGCACGACCATTGCTTGTACTTGTTACTACTACATTTGCCTTTGGAGCAACAAGAAGTCCTGCCATCTCGCCGATATTTACCTTTCCTTCAAATCCTGCAAGATTCCAGATAATCTGGTCTGTTACTGAATCATCTGCACCCACTGAAGACTGACCGTTTATATAAAATCTCTTAATATTAACAGCACCTTCCCAGTCTGTAACATTCACATTCACATTAAATACAACCATCTGGTTCTCTTCTTTGTTTATGTTGAGAGTTCCGTCGCCAAATGCTGTCATATCACTTAAGTAAATGTTTACAAAGCAAATCTGCTCATCACATGATGTGGTATCTACGACGTATCTA
This sequence comes from Lachnospiraceae bacterium, assembly GCA_045126475.1. Lineage (GTDB taxonomy): Bacteria > Bacillota > Clostridia > Lachnospirales > Lachnospiraceae > SVEL01. The sequence continues at coordinate 77,861 of JBGVOL010000073.1, forward strand.
TTAGAATCGTATCCCTTAACCACACCTTCTGTCTCTTTTCCTGTATTCTTGTATGCCTCAAAAATTTTATTAACCCTTTCAAGGTTTGCTGCAACATCAAGAACTAAATTTCTCTGTGAATTGGTTGCCCCGAATATAGGTACTTTTGGATAATCATCTATATTAATATATGTTGCATTTCTGTCTTTTTCTTCAAAGAAAATCCTCTGGTTATTTCTTTCAGCAAAAGTAAGGTCTGTATAAATGGCATACTCTGCCGAACCTCTTCTGACTACTTTCATAGGGCCTTCGAAATCCTTTATGTACATATTACAGCCTTGATTTACATATCCGCTGTCCACAGATGCACCCATGCAGGCACCGTTTGTTGTCAGCATATTTGTTGCAATATTTGATTCAAAATCTATAGTTACGCTTGCATTATCAGCAACAACGCCATAATCCTTTATGTCGCCAAGCCAATCCTGAAGCTGGAGCTGTACGTTTTCTTTACTGTATCCTTTTGCCTCATCTGCTTTTCCTTCAGCCAATCCCATTATATTTAATGAACTAAACACCATTCCGAAAACTGCTGCAAAAGCGATTACTCTATCGGTCATTTTTCTCTTACTACCAAATCTCATTACTTCTTACTCTCCATTTCCAAAATTGATACATTTCATTGCATTCCCTAATTACAATGATTGCATTACACATCTTTTTGCGCAACTGTAATCCTACTATTTTTCATTTTCATTTTACACCCCCTTTAAGGGGGGGATTTAACATAAATATAATATTCTCACCCCTTTCCCCTGAATTCCTGATAAAATTATTAACTTTTAATGTTGATTGAATACGTTTTTTTTGTTATCATCAATATGAATTTTTTAATAATGGAAGGATTTAACCATGTCAGAAATTAACCAGAACAATATCCGTAATTTTTGTATTATAGCTCATATAGACCATGGCAAATCGACTCTCGCCGACCGTATCATTGAGATGACGGGTCTTCTCACAAGCCGTGAGATGCAGACCCAGGTTCTTGACAATATGGATCTTGAGCGTGAGCGCGGTATTACCATTAAATCGCAGGCAGTACGTACTGTATATAAGGCAAAAAACGGTGAGGAATATATCTTTAACCTTATTGACACACCGGGGCATGTAGACTTTAACTACGAGGTTTCAAGAAGTCTTGCTGCATGTGACGGTGCAATTTTGGTTGTAGATGCCGCACAGGGCGTTGAGGCTCAGACCCTTGCCAATGTATTTCTTGCCCTTGACCATGACCTTGATGTAGTACCTGTGATAAATAAGATTGATTTACCAAGCGCTGACCCTGACAGGGTTCAGGATGAGATAGAGGACGTAATCGGAATTGAGGCACACGATGCTCCCCGTATTTCAGCAAAGACAGGCTTAAATGTGGAAGATGTTTTGGAAGCCATTGTAGAGAAGGTTCCTGCTCCGAAGGGAGACAGTTCTGCTCCACTTCAGGCGCTTATCTTCGACAGCTTATACGATTCCTACAAAGGTGTAATCGTTTTCTGCCGTATCAAAAACGGTACGGTAAAAGCCGGTACACAGATTCGTATGTGGGCTACGGGAGCCGTTGCAAATGTAGTTGAGGTTGGCTACTTCGGTGCCGGACAGTTTATCCCTTGTGATGAACTCAGTGCCGGAATGGTAGGCTATATAACGGCAAGTATCAAGAACCTTAAGGATACATCTGTCGGTGATACAATCACAGACAATAACAGACCGTGTGCAGAGCCGTTACCGGGTTACAAAAAGGTTAATCCTATGGTTTACTGCGGTGTCTATCCTGCCAATACGGCAAAGTATCCTGACCTTAGGGATGCATTGGAAAAATTGCAGTTAAATGATGCCGCTCTCTACTATGAGCCTGAAACTTCCCTTGCTTTGGGCTTCGGTTTCAGATGCGGTTTCCTCGGACTTCTTCATCTTGAAATCATTCAGGAACGACTTGAGAGAGAATATAACTTAGACCTTGTAACTACCGCTCCCGGTGTTATATACAAGGTATACAAGACAGACAGCGAGGTCATTGAACTTACAAATCCGTCAAACCTGCCTGACCCTTCACTTATTGAACACATGGAAGAACCTATTGTCTCAGCGGAGATTATGGTTACAAGTGAGTACATCGGTTCCATTATGGAACTTTGTCAGGAGAGGCGCGGCCGTTATCTTGGCATGGAATATATAGAGGGCACCAGAGCTTTACTTAAGTACGAGCTTCCATTAAATGAAATCATCTACGATTTCTTTGATGCACTTAAATCACGTTCAAGGGGTTATGCTTCTTTCGATTATGAGCTTAAGGGCTATGAGACATCAAACCTTGTTAAGCTTGATATACTTATTAATAAGGAAGAAGTGGATGCTCTTTCATTTATCGTTCATGCCGATACTGCCTACGAGCGCGGCAGAAGAATGTGTGAGAAGCTTAAGGACGAAATTCCTCGCCACCTGTTTGAGATTCCTATTCAGGCTGCCATCGGAAGCAAGATTATTGCAAGAGAAACCGTTAAAGCCATGCGCAAAGATGTCCTTGCAAAATGCTACGGCGGTGATATCACACGTAAGAAAAAGCTTCTTGAAAAGCAGAAAGAAGGAAAGAAGCGTATGCGCCAGATTGGTAACGTAGAGATACCTCAACAGGCATTTATGAGCGTACTGAAGCTGGATGATGATAAATAAATACAAGCGGAGTTTCCCTTTAACGAGGGCGCTCCGCTTTTTAATACATACTTCACTTTTTAGACAATCATAAATATTCCTCATATATTCATCTTATTTCCCAAAACTGTCTCTTACCGGCTCACTTGTCAAATCCACACCCAGTTTCTTAAATGTCTTGATATCAACATCGGAAAGCATATCTGATGTGTGTACCTGGCATCCCATAAGCTTCGGAAGCTGCTCCATTGCCTTTTTCGCATTTTCATCATCTATAGCTGAAAGTGCAAGTGCTATAAGAGCCTCGTCTGAATGGAGTCTCGGGTTTTTACTGCCAAGGTAGTCAGTCTTAAGGCTCTGAATAGGCTCAAATGCCTTTGGCGATATAAGATGTACATTGTCATCGATGCCGCCGAGATATTTAAGTGCATTTAATATAAGTGCTGCTGATGCACCCATGAAATCTGTTGTCTTTGATGTAATGATTGTTCCGTCAGCAAGCTCGATTGCAGCCGTAGGAACACCGATTTTCTCTGCTCTTTCCTTTGCCGCAACTGTTACCTTTCTGTCATCAGTTGTAATCTTTGCCTGCTTCATTATAAGCTCAATCTTGTAGACTTCGTTTTCCACATTATCGCCCTGTGCCATCTGTACAAGTGACTTATAATATCTTCTGATTATCTCCATATTTGATGCCTCGCTTACAGCCTCATCATCAAATATACATTTTCCTGCCATGTTTACACCCATGTCTGTAGGTGACTTGTATGGGTTCTCTCCGTAAATCTGCTCAAATACGGCATTGAGTACAGGGAATATCTCAATATCCCTGTTGTAATTTACCGTTGTCTCACCATATGCCTCAAGATGGAACGGGTCAATCATATTTACGTCATTTAAGTCAGCCGTAGCTGCCTCATAAGCTAAGTTTACCGGATGCTTAAGCGGCAGATTCCATATAGGGAATGTCTCAAATTTGGCATACCCTGCCTTGACACCTCTCTTGTGCTCATGGTAAAGCTGTGAAAGACATGTTGCCATCTTTCCGCTTCCCGGTCCCGGTGCAGTGACAACGACAAGAGGTCTTGTTGTCTCAATATAATCATTCTTTCCAAATCCCTCATCGCTTACGATGTGAGCCACATTTGTCGGGTATCCCTCTATAACATAATGTCTGTATACCTTAATATTCTTCTTTTCAAGCTTTTCTTTAAAGGCATCTGCCGAAGACTGGCCTGCGTACTTTGTCACAACCACGCTGCCTACATACAGACC
>JBGVOL010000074.1:0-6346 GCA_045126475.1 Lachnospiraceae bacterium
GCCCATATACAGGTCGTAATTATCTTCAAAGCCCACCATCAGAAAGCTTTCCGGCTTACTAAGTATAGATACGGCCTTTCCAAGTTCTGACTTTAATACTTCTCTCTTTTCCTGTGGTACTGACAATGTGATTTTTGAATCAATAAATGGCATGTTACTCTCCTCCTTATATTTTATACAGTGATATTATACTAAATTCACCGTCAATTCAATTAACTTTTCAATATAAATTGGTATCAGGCGATTTTATAAGATAACTTCCAACAATCTAAGCATAAACAGTTCATGAATATTACTGTTTTGTACCACTTTTTTATATTCTTCCGCATTTTTTGTTTCGCATATTCTGCCATAGAGATTGTTCTTTTCATCATTATACATCTCAAATTCTGTTAAAATGCGTTGTACAGCCTTTTGTTTCTTTTGTTCTTCTGTGCTTATTTCGTTCACAATTATCTCATACGTAGATTCCGCTTTTACGTTTGACAAGATGACTGTCATATACTCACCACGGCGTACTCTGAAATCAACAGATTTGCCATTTTCAAATACTTCGATTTCTCCGTTAAGAATATTTCGAAGTTCGACTCTAAACTCTCTAATCGGCAGGATTCCATGTTCATCCTTTTCACTGATTGTAATCTTATGTTTTTTGTCTCCTAAATATTCCGAACTGAATAATGTTGTAGCTCTATTGCCATCCTTATCCTCATATAATTTATAACTTCCGTTTCCCTGAAATGACATAATCCGTAACACTTCCGGCAATTCTATCTTATTACCGTTTGTTTTACCGTCCAGCACAAAAAAGCCGCCTGCCTTGGCCAACAAAGGGAATGTATCTGTGTACCGCGTCATGCCAATCCACTTGCCTCCCTGATATACATCACCAGTAAATACATCAGTCCATGCTCCTTCAGGCAGCCATACTTTCTTCGTTACCATGCCGTATGCACTGCTCTTTTCCGTAACCGGTGCAGCTATCAACTGTCTGCCAAAGAAATACTGTCCCGGACATTTGTACGCCTCGTCATCACAAGGACACTCATAATACATAGGTTCAATAAGGGCAAGCCCCTGCTCTGTTGTTTCACACGCCGCCGAATAGAGAAACGGAATCATTGCATGGCGAAGTTTTAAAAACTCTCTGGCAATCAAACCGCTACCGTTCTTATACATAGACGGTTCCTTAGAAAAAGTAGGATTTTTCGTACTGTGGAGGCGGTTAATCGGACTAAAAACGCCAAACTGAATGAATCTCACAAACAGCTCATCATCTTTGATTCCAAACATATGCCCGCCAATATCATGGCTCCACCATGTATATCCGCAATTGCCGGCAGTAGCTGTAAAATATGGTAAATATTTTAACGTATCCCATGTCACATGGGTATCTCCCGAAAAACCGATTGGGTAACGGTGAGAGCCGATACCTGCGTAGCGGGACAAAATCAACGCATCTTTTTCCTTTGCAATATCCAGATAGTGATAATGATTCAATGCCCAAAGCGGATCCAAGCCTTCCACTGAAGATTTTTCTCCCTGTTGCCAGTCAATCCACCAAAAATCAACACCCTTCTTTTCGTATGGCTTGTGCAAAACATCAAAATATGCATTAACAAATTCTTCTTTTGACATATCAAACGGAATGGTTTCTTTTGATTCCGGATTAAGTCCCATATGCTCCGCCATATCCTCATACATGTCCTCAAAGGAACGCACTCCGTCTGCCGGATGGAGATTTAAGGTTACATATAAATTTCTATCATGTAAGCTTCTCAAAAACCTTTCATAGTCGGGAAATAGCTCTGTATTCCAGCTGTAGCCCGTCCATCCGCTGACATTTCCCGGCATATTCTCACTCCAATGCCAATCCATATCAACAGTTGCCACTGTAAATGGAATATCCATATCTGCAAAACTATCCATCTTCTCAAGGTACTCTTCCTCCGTATAGGCATGATAACGGCTCCACCAGTTGCCAAAAGCAAATCTTGGCAGCAACGGTGTCTTTCCACATATCATATAAAGTGCCCTCAACGCGCCTCTGTAATCCCTGCCATATGCAAAGACATATATGTCCGCTTCCTCATTATTTCGTGGAACAATTCTTCCATCCCCGCTTAAAACCAACGATTTACTATCATCATAAAGGGCTACTCCGGTTCGTGATAACACTCCGTTTTCCAATATGATTGTATGTCCCTCTTCACGTTTTCCTCCATAAGGAAACCAATAGTCGCCATCGCAACAGTCCAATGTGCGATATGTTCCCAATAAATTATCTTTATTTGAAAGAGGTTCCTCTGTCCCGTCTTTAAAAACCACTGAACTACTCTCTATTTTATCTCTTACAATAAGCGTAAGCTTTTCAGTAATTACTTTTAGTTCCTCATTTTGCCGTTCAATACGAAATACCACCGGAGACATATCCCTAAACCATACCGCCTGAGTTGCCTCATCGCAAAACACACCCGTTTCGCTTTCTTCGATTCGGAACAGGCACGGGGTCAATACCGTAATCCTTTTGTTTCCAAACCTTATAATATTATTCTCGTGCGCCAATGGTGAGGTAATCGCCTTCAAATGGCTGTGTAGCATATGTCTCGTCTGCAGTTCAGAAATTTCTTGATTATTACCTGAGTGAGAAATTTGTGAAGCATTTTTACCCATAATTTTTACCTCCGAAACTATTTTGAGATTATTTTATCATATATCCGGGGTATAGTCTAATATCTATATCACCATTATCTTTCTATTCACCGCACAAGCAATAATATCATCAAATATTTTCCTGGCGGCTGCATATACTATGAAAGAGGTGATGATATTGAATAAATTAAGATGCTATATATTTGTAGGAACAATCTTTGTATTGATTTTAGGTACACTGGCTCATTTCTTCTATGAGTGGTCAAATGGTAATCCTTTAATCGGTTTGTTTACTCCAATTAATGAATCCACCTGGGAACATATGAAGTTAGTTTTCTTTCCTATGCTTCTATTTACTGTGATTGCAACTCCAAAATTAAAAGATATATACCCTTGTATCACTTCATCGTTTCTGTCAGGTATTCTAATAGGAACTTGTCTTATCCCGATTTTTTTCTATACTTACACCGGAATACTTGGTTACAATCTGTTATTTTTTGATATTTGTTGTTTTATTTTAGCTGTTATAGCTGCATTTTGCTCTTCATATAAGCTGACTTTATCCTGCATTATGCAAAAGAACACAAATGTGCTACTGATTGCAGTAGGTATCCTCTTAATTTGTTTTGTGGCCTTCACTCTTTTTCCGCCGGATATAGCTTTGTTTGCTGATCCGGTCTGAAATGAATCTTTTTATTAACTATATCTATTTACAATATTTTTCTAAAATAAGACTCACTGCTGTCATATCAATAGGACTCTGGCTTGTTTCATATGTTAATAGTAGTTTCTCTCCAGGATATATTCCATTCTTTATGTATGCGTTTATCTTTTTTACTGCTTTCTGACTGTATTCAGGATTGTCCATCATTCCAAAATGTTCCAGCAAATATTCTTTTCTCTTAGGTACGTTTAGTATTGTAAAATCAGGATAAATATATATACCTGAATCAAGTCTTAACGGACATTCATATCTATATGGTATGCCCATCAAATACATTTTATCTGCAATCATCTTTTCTGATTTCGAGCGCACACGCTCTCCTTTTTCAGTATATATCTCTAAATCATTATCCTGAAATTTCTTTCCCTGATATGTGACATTTTGCCACTCTTTCTCAAACCCACCATCTAACACATTTGGGACAACAAGAGCCTTTCTTTCCTCTGATAATTCCGGATATATATTTAACCTCTCCATTTTCTCATATGCTTTTTTTGCCCTTTCAATGGCTTTAAGATTGTTCTCCATGCATTGAACAAGTTTAAAAGTATATTCTTTTTGTGCTAAATCCTTTATTGTATTCATCTCTTTTTTCTTCGAGAGATATGTTCCGCCTCGCTCTCCCTCCTCTGATACTCTATAATATTGAGGACTACCATGGTTAACAGATATCCTAAGCTTAGGTTCAACCAACGTTGGATATAATGTAAGCAAAATTACTTCTTCACCCTCGCAGTCGAATTCCCTACATATCTCATATACGTGTTTCTGGTCATCCGAAGCTATAATTGTTGTCTTAAGAGTTCCTTCTAATGTTTTCATACATTCAACACTCCGAGCCAGTACTTGGCACTTTCATTTCCGCCTATCCACATGCCCATGACTTCTTTGGTACCATCAAGACGAATGCCAATAGCAACGTAAACGGCTTTCTTTATGGTACGATTTTCTTCCCGGACATGAAAATGAACAGCATCCATAAAGACTACCGCGTATTTCTTTTCAAGGGGACGATTCTGCCATTCCCTGGCTATTGGAAGAATCCGGTCTGTCATATGTGAGATCATTTCAGCAGAGGCTTCAACACCATACACATCTCTAAGATGGGACGAAATGTCCCGGGTAGTCATTCCTTTTGCATACATGGAAAGCACCTGGTCTTCGATGTTTGAAATATCTGTCTGATTCTTTTTTACTATCTGTGGGTCGAATTCGCCTTTACGGTCTCTGGGAATGTCTAAGTCAATTTCGCCCAAGGATGATACAACTGTTTTTTTACTATAGCCATTGCGACTATCGTCAGTCTCCTTATCCTTATAGTTGTACTTGGAATAGCCAAGCTTCTCATCCATTTCAGCTTCGAGCATTTCCTGCAGTGTGTCACCCAAAAGATCCTTTAACATTTCCTGTACGTCCTGAGCATCTTCCGGCTGATAGTGCTCGATAAGACTGTCAATGAATGCCTTTCTTTCTGGTGAGAGTTTTCTTTGTCTTGCCATAAAAATATCCTCCTGGATTAATATTTATTCTAACATCAATTCAAGAGGATATATATTTATATCTTTAGTTTACACAAAATTTTTTACAGTCTCGATAATGATACTGGAATGTGAGTTTCAACTTCTCTCAAATTAGAAGAAAATTTAATAATATAATTATCCCCTACATAACATACCGACTCACTTACATTCCCCATTGCATCATATACAACATCAGTTAACTTTTCATTTTCTAATTTCCAGTTCTTTAAAATTTCTTTAATCTTTTCATGCGATACCATTATATATTCCTTTTCCTAACTTCACTTATCTCTACTAAAACCATGTGGTTTTCGACCTATTCAAGTTTATCTAATTGTTCTACCTATTGGAATTTATCTGTGAATATACATTCTCGTCATATCAGGTTCTCCATCACCTTGAACCATACATAGAAACTCCCATCCATATTTTTCGTAAAATCCAATATGGTCAGTAACAAGATAAATTGGAGAAATGCCTTTTGATTTCATGTCATCCACAACCATATTTAACAAATTTCCCGCAATTCCCTGACTTCGATATTTTTCATCTGTAAAAACGGCACATACATTTGGTGCAAGGTCTTTTCTGGCATGAAAATCATTTTCAATAACGCCCATTCCACCAATTATTTGATTTCCATCTAAGCAAAGATACCATCCATATTCAGTTTCATTCTGCAAATATGCATCCATACATTCTAAGTATGCCTCTTTAGGTACACCCCATTTACTATGAAACCATGTTGCTGCCATATCTTTTATTTTCGGTTCTTCTCTCAATGTAATATATTTATATTCTTTCATCTCTAACCTCCTAATATAGTAATAAGCCGAATAACTACATCCGGCTTAATAACTTAACTAAATTCAGCTTTATTCCTCTTTAAAAAATCCATATCTTTTCCATATTTCAAAGCAAAAGCAACATCATTTTCCATAAAAAGTTCATAATCCTTCTGACTAATTTTTGAAGGTCTTATTCTTTCATAAACTGTCAGATTCCAAGGATGTTTACACTTTTTACATCTGTATATAAGCCATACATCAACCCGATTACCATTAGCATTGACTCTAAACTTTCCTGAATTAACAAACTTTTGTTTCTTACCGCATCCTCCACAGCGATGGTATACGTTTATCGAATCCAAACTCATTGAACAAAAGCATCCTTTTTAGAAGTTGTTCTTATGATTCTTGCACATAAAAAGTTTTCTCCTTTCAAGACTACTATTATATAATAAATGTATCAAAGTTTGATTGCAACCTCATTCTTATTTATAAACAAACACGTTCTGCGTAAACTTCTTATTGAACAAAATCGCTGCGCGATGGCCTGCCAAGGCTGTGGCGCAGTTTTCTACTTTTTCTTAAAAAGGCAGTGACAGGATTGTCCCAAGATAGTATTGTTAAAGTACGACCAATAACAAACTTCAAACACGGGCTTAGTC
>JBGVOL010000075.1:0-16428 GCA_045126475.1 Lachnospiraceae bacterium
CTTACACTGTGGTGAGCAGAATTCCATATTTGGTCTGGTGGCAACAAAAGCTTTGCCACAGTGCTTACATACCTTCATGCTGGATTTCTCATCCGTCAGCATAAAGGAAAACATCATCTGTACACATAACAATAAGGAATGGAAGTCCCAGACAATGGTAGGGCGTTCCCGTAGCTCAATGCGGTAGGTAGGTGCAACTCCGCCGAAAGCAGCCATTCCCTGACGATACAGGTTACGTTCATTCTCATCCAGTCTGTCGTAGTCCAGATAATAAAGGAAGCTGGAAAAAAAGGTAAATGCCCAGTCCCGGAATACTTCCACAAGCCACTCATAGGGTTCGGCATATTCCTTCTGAAAGCTCATCATAACAGCCTGCGGCTTATTCTTCATGGTCATAATCAAGGCAATCATTTCCACGCAGTCCGTACTCCAACTGGATTCCATGCCCTTCTTTCGAAAATCAATTTTGTCAAAAGGGAAGAAGTAGGACAGATACTTCTCTGTAGAGATGCTTTCTTCCTTGATAAAATGATTCTTTGGCAGATAGACTGCCTCGTATGTAATGAAATCCGGTGTGGTAGGCAGGGCAGTCATTAGTCCTAGCATACCGTATTCGGATACAAAGCTCATAATGGCTTCTTTTAATTCAACTTCACTTGCCTTGTTCATGGCAGTAGTACCGATGTTGATTGCGGTCAGCACCAGCTTCTCATAATCCTTGATAGGATTGTAGATAGATGGCTTGGCATCCGCAGAAGGTGTAATATAACACTTTCCGTTTGCGGCTGTCCGCCATTCGTATTTATCATATTTCACCCAGTTAGAACTGGATTTCTGAAAGATATCCTTCATAGTAATTCCTTTCTGCGCAAAAACTATTACTATCATAGCACGTCTGGATGCATATTTAAACTTCTTTTTTACGATCCGTTCGATTATTTTTCTTGCGTTTCTTGGCTTTTTCCTTGGCTTGCTTTTCCTGTTCTCTGGCAATTCTTCTGACCACAACACCGATTTCCTTTAAAAGAGCCAGCTTCTCTTTATCCAGTTTTTCCATAGTAGCCGGGATTTCTTCTTCATGTCTTAATAGGAAGTCCAGTTCTTCCATGGTAAGATTACCATTGGTAGAAGGAAAATTCTCTCCCTGTCTGTCCACCAGTATCATAAGAACCTTTTTCTCAATCTGTCCAAGGATAGTAGAACGGACACCGCGAATGTTGCGGTCACTCTGATTACGCAAAGCAGCCAGCTGATTGGTAGTGAAATCCCTGAGGTACAAAAAGTATATCAGTTCCTTGTGGTCGTCTTTTAGGTCATAAATAATCTTGGAATAGTCTTCATCGGAAAGGGAATTGTGCATTTCATAAGGGCAGTTAGAGATGATATCTATATAGTATCCCTTCATAAGCTGTCGCCAGTAAGCATGATTGATGGGAGCCGGGATAACAATGGAAAGTGGTGCCACATCCTTCTTGCTGTCTAGGTTTTCCCTGCCAATTTCGTGGTAACGCTCCTTGCGTTCTCTGTTGGAATCTAAATGGTCCCATTCCTTTATCACTTCCTCAAAATCCGAAACAGTCCGGGCACCATCTTCCAGTCGCTTTAAAGCTATGGCACGAAGCTCCCTTTTAAGCATTGTCTTATTAGGATGCTCGTTCTCCGGTTGGATATCATCATCTTTTATGGGATGCAGTTCTTGCTCCCAATCCATTTCATTAAAATGCTCTAATTCAATTTGTAGTTCCTGCTGGGTTGTCTCAAAGGTAACATCCTCATCTATGGAAACTGCTCCGTCTTCGCTATCAAAGCCGTGGGAATATTCCCAGAAGTCCATCAATTCCTGATGTTTTCTAATGTTCATTTATCCGTAAAACCTGCCTTGTATATACATATTAAAAATTTTTTGCAACTTTTTTTGAAAACACTTCCGCAAAACCACCTCGAAATCTCCTATAAGTGAGGGAGTAATAGTTTTTGATAAGAAACGATTACTTTTGAAGAGAAATGGTATGCGCATACCGATTATAACACACTGCGAACGAATGTTCTATAACTTTTTGAGAGAATTTCGAAAATTTGTTCGGGGATAACTTAGAGACTAGATTTTGAGGAGGTAGAAGAATGAAGGATAAGGCTTTATTGACTGTAAAAGAGTTTTGCTCTTATTTGGGGATTGGTCAGACAAAGGCGCGTGAGTTGTTGGCTGAAAATGCTGATGTATTCGCGGTTCGCATCGGAAACAGACTGTATGCCCACAAAGGCAAGCTGGACGAATGGCTTTTGAATCAGATTGGATGTTAGGAGAAATTCCATTTGTAAAAAGACCATGAATTTATTAAAAGACCATGAAACTAATTGAAAATTAAGCGTGTATATGCTATAATCGGATGGACTGATGGTTCCTTTCAATGTATATACACGCTGGAAGGAGGCAGATATGGGTAAATCCATAAAAGGTAAAGAACTTGGTAAAGGCATTACGCAGAGAAAGAGTGATGGACTTTATCAGGGACGATTTGTGAATCGTTTCGGCAAGACGCAGACTATATACGCAAGTAGCTTGAATGAGCTTCGTAAAAGGATGCGTGAGGAACAGTATGAGGATGAGAAGGCATTGAATGTTGTCACCAAGGATGTAACCCTTGATGAGTGGTATGAGATTTGGATGAATACCTGTAAGAAGAATTGCAGGAATTCCACTAAGGAATCCTATGCCACACATTATAAGAGGATACAGAAGGAGCTTGGATGGCGTAAGCTGACATCGTTAAACCTGATTATCATGCAGAATGCACTCAATGAGCTTGTTTCTGATAATGCCAGAAAGAACACGAAAAAGATTCTGGTGGATATGCTGGAAAAGGCAATCGACTCTGATTTACTTACAAAAAATGTTGCAAAGCAATTAAACACGGTGATTTCCAAGGAAGATAAGAAGGAAAGACGTGTACTGACGGTAAGTGAAGCAGAGTTGTTTTTAGGTGAGGCACAGAGTAGTTTCTACTATAATCTGTTTGTGCTTGCCATAGAAACCGGAATGCGTATCGGTGAGCTTTGTGGTGTTCAGTGGAAGGACATTGATTTTGACAAGAAGGTACTGTATGTGCGTCATACATTATGCTATTTTCAAAAAGGTGGTAAGTACATTTTTGAGATGCATGATGCAAAGACCAAGAATGGAAGGCGAACGATTCCATTAACCACGCGGGCGTTGGAGGCATTGAAACGACAGCGCATTCAAAAACAGAAGATTCTCTTTAAGGGAATCGAAACAGAGGAACAGTACAGGGACTTGGTGTTTGTTACGAAAAACAACAGACCTACACAACAGTTCATAGTGCAGGAGGCAATCGGTGCCATTGTAAACCGGATTCGAAAAGAGCATCCTGACTATGAGATGTTTTCACCACATTGCTTAAGACATACTTTTGCAACCAGAGCGATTGAGAACGGAATGCAGCCAAAGACATTACAGAAGATTCTCGGACATGGCTCCTTGCAGATGACAATGGATTTGTATTGTCATGTGACAGAGGATACACTGTTTACAGAGATGATGAAGATGGAAAAGGCTGTGTAAGCTCAGAAGTGTGTAGTAAGTGTGTAGTAAGGCTATTTTGAGAATAAGGGGTTCTCCGGAACCCCTGTAAATACAGGAGGTTTTAATAAAATGGAACAGTACAAGAAAGAGTTTATTGAATTTATGGTAGACAGTAAGGTTCTTAAATTTGGTGACTTTACATTAAAGAGCGGAAGGAAGAGTCCATTCTTTATGAATGCCGGAGGTTACGTGACCGGTTATCAGTTAAGAAAGCTTGGAGAATATTATGCAAAGGCGATTCACGACAATTACGGTGATGACTTTGATGTACTGTTCGGACCTGCATACAAGGGTATACCGTTAAGTGTTGCCACAACAATAGCTTACAGCGAGCTTTATGGCAAGGAAATAAGATACTGTTCAAACAGAAAGGAAGTTAAAGACCATGGAGATGTGGGAATACTTCTCGGAAGTAAGTTGCAGGATGGCGACAGAGTAGTGATTATCGAAGATGTTACAACATCAGGAAAGTCAATTGAAGAGACGTTTCCAATCCTCAAGGAACAGGCTGACGTTGAGATAAAGGGACTTATGGTTTCGCTTAATCGTATGGAAGTGGGACTTGGCGGAAAGATGGGAGCTCTCGATGAGATTACAGAGAAGTATGGTTTCCCTGCAAATGCAATTGTTTCCATGGCAGAAGTTACAGAACATCTGTATAATAAGCCGTACAAGGGTGAAATATACATTGATGATGAGATAAAGAAGGCCATAGATGCTTATTATGAGCAGTATGGAGTGAAGTAAAACCTGTAACCGGATATAAGACAACAAAACATTTTAATGTGGAAAGGATATATTATATGAACGAGAAGACATATAAGGTTATGAAACATACAGGAGGTATATCTATTGCACTTGGTATTGTGTCCATTGTTATAGGGGTTGCTGTAGGTGTACTTACAATTCTTAACGGAGCAAAACTTCTTAGAAGCAAGTCAGATCTTACATTCTGATGTGCACGAGGTGTATATGAGACTTTTTTCCAGAAAATACAAATTTACTGATAAGAAGATTTCACGGGGCGGCGTTTTGTCGTCCCTGTTTGCGGTGTTGGCCACGGTTCTGCTTGTTGTTGGCGTGTACATATCATACAAGGCTGACGGTCAGGGCGGAATCAGCGTGGGACTGCTGGGTGCAGGCGCATTTGCAACGTCTCTCGCAGGATTTATTGTGGGAATAAAAAGTTTCAAGAAGGACAATATTTTTCTTGGATTTCCATGGTTTGGCGTTGTCAGTAATGCCATAATATGGATTATTATGTTTTTTGTGATCCTTGTAGGAATATAAAGCTGAGATTGGAGAAAAAGATATGTGTGAAGAGTTAAATGAGAGATTCAGCCTTGTTGCTGAACGGGTGGAAAATATAAAGAATGAGAGTACAGTAGATGACAGATACAGGGATTTCTTTACTAAAACAGCAGAGTATATCGCTTTTGTAAATGAAGTACTTGAGCTTGTGCAGTCAGGAAAATATGAAAATCTGTCCATGGATGAACTTAAAGCAATAAATGACAGAAATTATGGGGAAATAAGACCTGAGAACTATGTAAAGTCTTATGCAAATCCTGCATATGCAGTGGAAAGATGCGGTGAGGAATACGGTCAGTATCTTTGCGAGCTTTTGACGAAAGTCAGAACTGCTTTTTCATATGCCATACAGTCAAGATTGGAAGAGATAGTTGTTATAGAAGAACTTTTTGTGGAGATTTATAACATATTTGAGTCGGAAGAACTTTCGGTAACAGCGGTAAAGGATGCTGTGTACTGGTTTGAGAGTGATTATCAGGATCTCTTTTTTGATTACCAGATAAGAGCCATTGTAGACGACAGTCTGACGTTCTTTAAAGATATTGTTACACAGAGCAACCTTACTGACTTAAGATATCTTTACAGATATGGTCTTAATGTGACAGATAATGAAATAAAAGTAGCAGGCTTCCTGAATTCAAGAAGTGAAAAAGAGATAGAGGACATGGCTTCCACTTGTACGGAAGGTTTTGTGCGCGGATTTGAACTGGGAAGAAAGGACATGTCAAAAAAGAGTACGGTAAATATTTACTTTGCAGTAGGCTTTGAGAGAATGGTAAGAAAAGTCATTGAACAGCTTAAAAAGCTTGGTCTTACGGCTATCATCAGGCAGGCAGGCATAAGCACAACATCGGCAAATAAGCAGTATGAGTTTGACCATAAGTTTGACCAGGGACTCTTTCTCGATAAAGGCTTTGTGGACAGAAAACTTACGGTGGCAAAGGTTTCTTTTGAAAAATATAAAGAGATGGCAGACAGGATGGCAGGTCCTATAGCTATAGAGACTTTTGGCGAAAAGCCGTTTACACCTGAGTCAAAGAAGGAGGCTGTGAGCCTCAATGAGAAACAGCAGAAGCTGCAGGCATCTTACTCTAACGGTTGGGTGCAGACTTATCATGAATATATTAAGGGTGATGAGACAAGTTTTACAATCATTGCTTATCCTATACCGGATATAGGTGATAATTTTGAAGATATTTTTGCGGATACAATAAAAATTAACACACTGGATCAGAATCTTTACTGTCAGATACAGACAGATATAATAAATGCCCTTGACAAGGCTGAGTATGTATGTGTGAAGGGAAAAGGCAACAATAAGACTGATATTAAGGTAATGATGCATACCCTTAACGACCCTTCAAAGGAGACAAATTTTGAAAACTGTCTTGCCGATGTGAATATTCCTGTGGGGGAAGTATTTACATCACCAAAGCTTACGGGAACGGAAGGCGTTCTCAATGTAAGTGAAGTGTATCTCAACGATTTGAAGTATATTGACCTGACTGTGACATTTAAGGATGGAAAGATTACTGATTACACATGTAAGAACTTTGATGATGAGGAAGAGAACAAAAAGTTTATTAAGCAGAATCTGTTGCACAACCACGAAACTCTTCCTATAGGCGAGTTTGCCATCGGCACAAACACTACAGCCTATGTCATCGGAAAAAAGTACGATATTGTATATAAGCTTCCGATACTTATTGTGGAGAAGATGGGACCTCATTTTGCCGTAGGTGACACATGCTACAGCTTTGAGGAGGATTCAATGACCTACAACCCTGACGGAAAGGCCATTGTTGCAAGAGAAAATGAATGCTCTGCACTTAGACATACGGATATGGAGAAGGCCTATTTCGGATGCCATACTGACATAACAATTCCGTATGAGGAACTTCTTGACATATCTGCATACACAAAGGACGGAGAGAAGATTACCATTATAAGCGACGGCAGGTTTGTTCTGCCGGGCACTGAAAAATTAAATGATGCTTTTAATAATTAAGAAAGTATGAACTAATTGACTTAAGACAATGTTTAAAGTAAAATATCTTTATATAACGTAAATGAATGGAGGATACTATGGCTAAAGTTGGTATTATTATGGGCAGCGATTCAGACCTTGACATCATGAGCAAGGCAGCGGAAGTCCTTGAGGAATTTGGTATTGATTATGAGATGACTATTATTTCTGCACACAGAATGCCGGATATCTTTTATGATTATGCTACTACAGCAGAGAGTAAGGGAATAAAGGTTATCATTGCAGGAGCAGGCGGTGCGGCTCATCTTCCGGGTATGGCGGCAGCTATATTCCCATTGCCGGTTATCGGTGTACCGATTCACACAAAATCCCTTGGAGGCGTAGATTCTCTTTACTCAATAGTACAGATGCCTTCGGGTATTCCTGTTGCAACAGTTGCCATAAATGGTGGACAGAATGCAGGTATACTTGCTGCAAAGATGCTTGCTATGTCAGATCCTGAGCTTCTTGCCAAGCTTAAGGATTACAAAGAGGGCATGAAGGAAAAGGTTGTTGCCAAAGCGGAGAGACTTGAAAAGGTCGGATATAAGAACTATTAGATTATAAAATACAATTAAACGGAGGATACAAAAATGGATTACAAGAAGGCTGGAGTAGACATTGAAGCCGGTTATAAGTCAGTAGAACTTATGAAAGATGCAGTTAAGTCAACAATGAGACCGGAAGTTTTAGGTGGACTTGGCGGATTCTCGGGCGCATTCTCTTTAGAAAAGATTAAAGAGATGGAAGAACCTGTACTTTTATCAGGTACAGATGGTTGCGGAACAAAGGTTAAGCTTGCATTTATTTTAGATAAACATGATACAATCGGTATCGATGCAGTTGCAATGTGTGTAAATGACGTTGTATGTGCAGGTGGTGAACCGCTTTTCTTCCTTGACTATATTGCATGCGGTAAGAATTATCCGGAAAAGATTGCTACAATTGTCAGCGGTGTTGCAGAGGGATGCAGACAGTCTGAATGTGCACTTATCGGTGGTGAAACAGCGGAGCATCCGGGCTTAATGCCACAGGATGAGTATGATTTAGCAGGATTTGCTGTTGGTGTAGTGGATAAGAAGGATTTAATTACAGGTGAAAACATTAAACCGGGTGATACGCTTATTGGTATTGCTTCAAGTGGTGTACATAGTAATGGTTTCTCACTTGTTCGTAAGGTATTTAATATGTCAGAAGAGGCATTAAATACATATTATGATTCTCTCGGAAAGACACTGGGAGAGGCACTTCTTGCTCCGACAAAGATTTATGTTAAGGCATTGAAGAGTGTTAAGAATGCAGGTGTTACAATTAAGGGTTGCAGCCATATTACAGGTGGCGGATTCTATGAGAATATTCCAAGAATGCTTCATGACGGTGTACGTGCCGTGGTTAAGAAGGACAGCTATGAAGTACCACCAATCTTTAAGATGCTTGCAGTTGAGGGTGAAATCGCAGAAGAGATGATGTACAACACATTCAACATGGGTCTCGGTATGGTTCTTGCAGTTGCACCTGAAGATGCAGAAAAGACAATGGAAGCCATCAAGGCAGCCGGTGAAGAATGTTATGTAGTAGGTCATGTTGAGGCCGGTGAAAAGGGAGTTACATTATGCTAAGAATAGCTGTACTTGTATCAGGAGGCGGAACTAACCTTCAGGCAATTATAGATGCCATTAAAGGCGGAACTATTACAAATGCCGGTATAGAGGTAGTCATAAGCAACAACAAAAATGCATATGCCCTTGAAAGAGCATCGCAGGCAGGCATAGACGCTGTCTGTGTATCACCGAAGGACTATGAGAGCAGAGAGCTTTTCAATGAAGCTCTCATTGCAAAGATAGATGAGTATAAGGTTGACCTTATCGTCCTTGCGGGATGTCTGGTTGTATTGCCGGAGGAACTTATAAACAAGTATGAGGGAAGGATTATTAACATCCATCCGTCACTTATCCCTGCTTTTTGCGGTAAAGGTTTTTACGGCTTAAAGGTTCATGAGGCTGCTCTTGAGAGAGGCGTAAAAGTTACGGGAGCTACATGCCATTTTGTGGATGCAGGAACTGACACAGGCCCTATCATTTATCAGAAGACCGTTGAGGTACTGCCTGATGATACACCAAAAACTTTACAGCAGAGAGTGATGGAACAGGCTGAATGGGTAATTATGCCAAAGGCCATAGACGACATTGCAAACGGCAGAATTTCAATAGATGATAAGAAGCATGTTCAAATAAACAGATAGGAGAAAATATATGAAGGTATTAATCGTAGGCGGCGGCGGCAGAGAACATGCCATAGCATGGAAAGTTGCAAAAAGCCCAAAGGTTGAAAAAATATATTGCGCACCGGGAAACGCAGGTATTGCAGAGGTAGCGGAATGCGTTCCAATCGGACCGATGGAATTTGATAAGCTTGTAGCATTTGCGAAAGAAAAAGAGATTGATTTGACGGTTGTCGGCATGGACGATCCTCTTGTGGGAGGTATCGTTGATGAGTTTGAAGCAGCCGGATTGAGAGTGTTCGGACCAAGAAAGAATGCGGCAATCCTGGAAGGTTCAAAGGCTTTCTCAAAAGATTTAATGAAGAAATACAACATTCCTACTGCTGCATACGAGAATTTCTCTTCTCCTGAAGAGGCACTTGAGTACCTTGAGACAAAGGCATCATTCCCTATTGTTCTTAAGGCTGACGGCCTTGCTCTGGGAAAGGGTGTATTAATATGCAATACACTTGAGGAGGCAAGAGCCGGTGTTAAGACACTTATGCTTGACAAGCAGTTTGGTGCAGCGGGAAATACAATCGTCATTGAACAGTTTATGACAGGACGTGAGGTTTCAGTTCTTTCATTTGTCGATGGTAATACAATCAAGTTAATGACTTCCGCTCAGGACCATAAGAGAGCAAAGGACAATGATGAAGGCCTTAATACAGGCGGCATGGGAACTTTCTCACCAAGTCCGTTCTATACAGCGGAAGTGGACGAATTCTGTAAGAAGTACATATATCAGGCAACTGTTGATGCCATGAAGGCAGAAGGCAGAACATTTAAGGGAATTATATTCTTTGGACTTATGCTTACGCCTGAAGGACCAAGAGTGCTTGAGTATAATGCAAGATTCGGAGACCCAGAGACACAGGTTGTTCTTCCGCGTATGAAGAATGATATTGTTGAGGTGTTTGAGGCATGTATAGACGGAACACTTGACAAGATAGACCTTCAGTTTGAAGACAATGCTGCAGTGTGTGTAGTTTTGGCATCAGACGGATATCCTGAACATTATGAGAAGGGATTTAAGATAAGCGGTCTTGAGAATTTCAAAGATAAGGATGATTACTTTGTATTCCATGCAGGAACAAAGTCAGACGGCGACCACGTGCTCACAAACGGTGGGCGTGTATTAGGCGTTGTAGCTACAGGAAAAGATTTATTGACTGCCAGAGCTAATGCATACGAAGCTACAAAACTTATTGACTTTGAGAATAAGTATATGAGAAATGATATAGGTAAGGCTATAGATAACGCATAGTTTTATATGGTGGCAGTGCAGGAAAAGCACTGCCACACTGCATATTTACATATTATGGGAGAAATAATTAATGAGGAAAAAGAAAAGGTCAGTTATTATAAGCTGTATAATGATTATAGTTATGGTAGTATGCCTTTTTTCAGATACAGTGTTAAGACCACGGGAAGTACTGGCTTATACCGAAAAAAACGGAGTTGTAAATGTAGATGCCGGCTCGACGCTTAATGTAAGGGATAATGCAGGTACAACGGGAACAAATATTATAGGAAAAATTCCGGGAGGTGTAACAGTTAGTATAATAGGGGAGGCATATGCCAGTGACGGTTCATTCTGGTATCAGGTGCGTTACGGAGGCGTGACGGGATTTGTGTCTGCGGCATATATAACAAATGTGCAGGACAAGATTGAATATACGGAGGACGCTGATTTTGAGGCGTATCTTACGGCACAGGGGTTCCCGGAGAGTTACAAAGATTCACTTCGCACTCTCCATGCAAAATATCCGAAATGGGTATTTGTGGCGGACCATCTTGACTATACATGGGAGGAAGCACTGACAAATCAGAGTGTAGTAGGTCGAAGCCTGATTGCAAAGGATGCCATAAGTTCATGGAAATCCCTTGATACAGGTTCATACAACTGGGATACAGGTACATGGTATACTTTTGACGGCGGAGCATGGTGTTCGGCTTCAAAGGAACTTGTTGCATATTACATGGATCCGAGAAACTTTCTTAATGATACATATATATGGATGTTTGAGAAACTGTCATTTCAGAGTGACTTTCAGACAGTTGACAAACTGGAAAATATTCTGAGAGGCACATTTATGGAAGCCGGAGTAAATATCGTGGTTAATGATGAGACGGGAGCAGAATCAAATTATGCCGATATTATAATGATTGCAGCCACAAAATCCGGAGTAAATCCATATCATCTTGCGTCAAGTATTCTTGTGGAGATGGGAAATGACGGCGCGAGCGGAAGCATTTCAGGAACGGTATCAGGATATGAGGGATATTACAATTATTACAACTGGAATGCCGCAGCAGGCGGCGGAAGATCACCGATAGTTAACGGGCTTATTTATGCCGCAGGAGGTGACGGAACGGGAAGTGATATGCGTCCATGGAATACCAGATATAAGTCTATCGTAGGCGGTGCAATAAAACTTGGAACAAGCTACATAAACATAGGACAGGATACTTTGTACTACAAGAAGTTTGACTATGTGGGGACGCCATATACACATCAGTATATGACTCATATCAGGGCACCGGAAATTGAAGCGCAGAAGACGGCAAAGGCGTATACAGATGATGTAAAGCAGAATACTTCCATCGTATTTAAGATACCGGTATACAAGGATATGCCCCTTACGGCATCGGTTCTTCCTATGGGAGACGGCAGCCCTAACAATGTGCTTGCGTCACTTGTTATTGATGGCTACAACCTTACACCGACATTTAGTAAGTTTACTACAGAGTACACCCTGGTCGTGGATGATACGGTCACATCACTTAATGTAAGCGCAGAAGCTATTGTAAGCAGTACTACAGTAAGCGGTACGGGTACATATACCTTAAATGAGGGCTCAAATGTTATAACAATAACAGCTACAGCGGAGAACGGTTCGGCCAGAGATTATGTCATAACCGTCGCAAGGGGGTCAGATATATCAGGTGGGGCATCAGGTCCGGCAGATAAAATCGGATTTGAGACATCACTTAAGAAAAGTGATTCCCTGGGTACAATTAACGGAATTAATCCGGGCAGTACAGCAGAGGAACTTATGACAAAGGTTTCTGCAAAATCAGGCTCAGTGGAGATACAGGATATAAACGGAGCGGTTAAAAATACCGGTAAAGTTTGTACAGGTGATAAGGTAGTATTGAAAGACGCGGAAGGAAAAGCTGTATTTTCATATAACATTGTAATCTACGGAGACGTAAACGGAGATGGAAATGCAAGCATAAAGGACCTTCTGATAATAAAGAAGTACCTGCTTGGTGCAGGAACAATTGAAGGCGTATATTTGTATGCTGCTGATGTAAACAGGGACGGTTCTGATGTCAGCATCAAGGATATACTTGTTTTGCAGAAGTATATTTTAGGTGTATCAACAATAAATCAGGAGTAGCGAATAATGTTTAGAGTAAAATTTGAAACAGGGGGAAATATGATAAGTAAAAAATGCTTTAAAGGGTATAATTTTATATTGTTTTTAGTGATGCTTGTCACCGCTTTTTGCGTGACAGGCGGATACCACAGTGTCTATGCTGCAAGTGCCGATGTTGTCATATCATCAGGTTCTGTAACACAGGGTGGGGAAATTGATGTTGTTGTGACAATAACAGCAGACAGCAATATTGGTGCATATGATTTTTATCTTGAATATGATGCAGAGATACTTGAGGCTGTGTCAGGCTTTGACGGCGGCGGCGGCGGAAGAATCCAGCTTATGAATTACGCGCAGGATACTAACGGAATCAAGACAGTCAAGGTTACTGTAAAATTTAAGGCAAAGGCACCGGGCACAACAGAGATAAAGTATCTGGCACTTAAGGATGACAATGGTGTAATCGATTTTGACACGGTTGACAATATGTCAGTGTCAGCAACAAATGGTTCAGTTACAGTAAACCCACCTGTTCAGGCTTCGTCTAACAACAATCTTTCTTCAATGACTGTTGCGGCAGTGAGAGCTGACGGAAGCACCTATAATGTGGCACTTACACCGGGATTTTCAAAGGATGTAACCACATATAACATTGAGGTTGAGGAAGGCGTAACAAAGCTTGTTATATCTGCAAATACAGAGGATTCAAAAGCAAGCATAAAGACTGAATGGGCAAATCTTGATCCGGGAGAGAATACTACGAAAGTTATTGTAACAGCAGAGAACGGAGAGAGAAAGCAGTATACCATTTATACAAAAGTTCCGGGAACAACGGAGAATACCACACCACCATCCGATGAGCCTGTTACTGTCAATATCGGAGGTACTGATTATTTTATCGGAGATATAAATGATGCAGTTGCTTTACCTGAAGGTTTTGAACCGTTTGAATACAATTACGAAGGTAAAACTATCATTGCAGCAAGAGGTCTTGTGAAGAATTTAATAGTTATGTATGTGACTAACGGTGATGGTTCTGCAGGCAGTTTGTATATATATAATGAGGAGAAAAAGACGTTTTACCGCATGGTGAATATCCAGATAACACAGAAAATGTATACTATAGTTGAAACTCCGGAGGATGTTGTAATACCTGAAGGCTATAGTGAGTGTACGCTGAATATGGGTGATGATTCATTCCCGGCTTGGAGGAGCAATGATTCAGAAAACCTTTATCTTTTATATGCCATGAACTGGAATGGGGAATCGGGGCTTTATTTCTACGATTCCGAAGAAAAGCAGATGCTTAAATATGTTGAGCTTTCTGCGGAAGCAGGTGTAACAATCAGCGATTACAACAGTCTTCTTGCGGAAAATGAATCATTAAGGGCTGAACTTTCCGATGTAAAGTCATCAGGAACTGACAGTGAGAAGACAAAGTTATATAAGATTATCTCATTGGGATGCGGAGCTTTGTCCATAGTACTGTTGGGAATTCTTATTGTTGTTCTTGTAACAAGAACAACCGAAGAAAGTGATGAGGACAACGGAGAGGACGACGAAGAGGACGAACCGGAAGAAGATTTTGAAGAGGAAGCGGAGGAGAACGAATCTGAAATAAAAACAGAGGAGAACGAAACCGAAGCGGAGACAGAAGAGGCTGAAGAGGAAAAGGCTGAAGAGGAAACAGAAGAGGAAAAAGCTGAAGAGGAATCAGAGGAAGAGGAACCGGAAGATATCGTCCTTTCAGAAGAGCAGGAAGATGTTCTTATGGGATTTGAGGAAAACATTGCAGATGAACCGGAAGTAAACTCAGAATCTGAGGATACTGCAACAGCGGAAGAGACTGAAGAATCAGAAAATATTAAAGAAGCCCGGAGAACTGAGGAAGAAATTAAGAATACAGAAGATGACTATGTAGAATATACGGTAGATTTGTCTTTTGATGAAAATGATAAAGAAGAACCGGACAAGAAAAAGAAAGTAGCAGAAATTCTTGATGACGAAAAGACATCTATTGCCAAGGACGATATAGATATGGTCATTGATGAATTATTTGATGATTTATTCGGAGAGTAAGAGAGGTATGGGACATCATGCAGGAAAGATTTACTAAAGGAGCAAAAGCAGCTCTGGAATATGCTCATGAGACTGCAAAAAAGCTGGAACACAGCTATATTGGAACGGAGCATTTGCTTGTGGGCCTTACGATGGCGCAGGAAGGTGTGGCAAGTATTGTGCTGGCCAATTTTAATGTTACATCGGAAAAGCTTATAGATCTTATAGAACAGTATATAGATCCTATGAGACCTATTGGTCTTGCAGAACCGGAGGGATTTACGCCAAAGGCAGAAATGCTTCTTGAGGCCGGAGCAAGAGAAGCCGCAAAGTATAAGTCTGAGCTTGTCGGTACAGAGCATATTCTTATGGCGATACTTAAAGAAACAGAATGTGCGGCACCAAGACTTCTCAATACATTGGGTGTTAATCTTCAGAAAATGTATGTGGAACTTCTTGTGGCAATGGGGGAGGACCCTTCAAAGGCCAAAGAAGAGTTTCAGAACGGAAAGCCTGTAAAAGCCAGAGGAAAGTCATCAACGCCTGCACTTGACCAGTTCAGCAGAGACCTGACGGAACAGGCAAGAAGAGGCGAAATTGACCCTGTCATAGGAAGGGAAAATGAGATTCAGAGAGTGATTCAGATATTGTCAAGAAGGACAAAGAACAATCCATGCCTTATAGGTGAACCGGGAGTGGGAAAGACAGCCATAGTCGAGGCTCTTGCAACAAGAATTGCCAATGAAGACGTACCGGACAATATAAAGAAGCTTAGAGTCTTAATGCTTGATTTGTCAGGAATGGTAGCAGGCTCAAAGTACAGAGGTGAGTTTGAGGAGAGAATCAAGAGAATCCTTGCTGAGGTGAGACGAGAAGGTAATATACTTTTATTCATTGATGAGATTCATACAATAATAGGAGCCGGAGGAGCAGAGGGTGCCCTTGATGCTGCAAATATTATTAAGCCTGCCCTTGCAAGAGGTGAGCTGCAGGTTATAGGTGCTACGACCATAGCTGAGTTCAGAAAGCATTTTGAGAAGGATGCGGCTCTTGAGCGTCGATTCCAGCCGGTAACGGTTGAAGAACCTACGGAGGAGGAGACAATTGCCATAATCAACGGCCTTAAGGAAAAGTATGAAGAGCATCATCATCTTAAGTATACAGAGGGTGCGGTTACAGCTGCAGTTAAAATGTCAGAGAGATATATCAATGACAGATTTTTGCCTGATAAGGCCATAGATCTGATGGATGAAGCAGGCTCAAGAGTGAGCCTTAAAGGATTCGTAAGACCTGAGAAGCTTGAGGAGATGGAGTCAGAACTTAATGCCCTTGAGAGTGAGAAGGAAAGATTTATTGCCGCCGAGAAGATGGCACAGGCTGGAGAGGTCTTAAGAAAGCAGAGGGCTTTGAGAGAGGAATATACGAAACTCAAGAAAAAATGGGACAGCTCAAGAAGGGCAAAGAAGCTTGTAGTGACAGAAAATGATATAGCAGAGGTTGTATCAAGCTGGACAAAGATTCCTGTTAAGAAGCTTTCTGAAAGTGAAGGACACAGGCTTGTGAGACTTGAAAAGATTCTTCATGAGAGAGTGGTAGGACAGACTGAGGCAGTGGCAGCAGTCGCAAAGGCTGTAAGAAGGGGAAGAGTTGGACTTAAAGATCCTAAGAGACCAACAGGCTCATTCCTTTTCCTTGGACCAACCGGTGTTGGAAAGACAGAATTGTCAAAAGCATTGGCTGAGGCAGTGTTCGGAGATGAAAATTCCATTATCAGAGTGGATATGTC
>JBGVOL010000076.1:0-44818 GCA_045126475.1 Lachnospiraceae bacterium
GTAGTCCTCGTACATAAGGCCCTTGTAACCCTCAATAAATCCGATAATCTCGACATTTTTTACGTTGCTGTAAAGTGCTTTGGCTACGCCTCTCATGGTGGCATTTAAGCTCTGGCAGTCGCCGCCGCTGGTAAGAATTCCAACTCTCATGTTTTATACCTCGTTTCTAATGTTATTGTATACAATAAAGCTGGTTTTATTATATCAAAGTCGGGGGTATGATTCAATAAAGAATTCGTTAAAAAACTTCCTTGTGAATAACCGTTTATTGGTGTATACTATCATAGATGTATCATGAGAAAATGTGAGTGGTTTAGGAGCGTTATAAGATGTCGTACACAGCACTTTACAGAAAATTCAGACCGGGTGAGTTTAGCGAGGTAAAGGGACAGGATCATATTGTCACAACCCTTAAGAACCAGATAAAGGCAGACCGTATCGGCCATGCCTATCTGTTTTGCGGAACCAGAGGAACAGGAAAGACAACAGTTGCCAAGATACTGGCAAAGGCTGTGAATTGTGAGCACCCTGTAGACGGAGGCCCGTGCAATGAGTGCCCTACATGTAAATCCATAGCGGCAGGAACATCCATGAATGTTGTGGAGATAGATGCAGCATCAAACAATGGTGTAGATAATATAAGAGAGATAAGAGATGAAGTGCAGTACTCACCTACAGAGGGAAAGTACAGAGTTTATATAATTGACGAGGTGCATATGCTGTCCATAGGTGCCTTTAATGCTCTTTTAAAGACCCTTGAGGAGCCGCCTTCATATGTTATATTTATACTGGCCACCACAGAAGCCCACAAGATTCCCGTAACGATTCTTTCAAGATGCCAGCGCTATGACTTTAAGCGCATAACGGTTGATACCATAACGGACAGACTTAAGGAACTTACGGACAGAGAGGGCGTAGAGGTTGAGGAAAAGGCTCTTAAATACATTGCAAAGTCGGCTGACGGTGCCATGAGAGATGCCTTAAGTCTTCTTGACCAGTGCATTTCATTTTATATGGGACAGAAGCTCACATACGAAAATGTCCTTGAGGTTTTGGGCGCCGTTGATACGGAAGTATTCAGTCAGATGCTAAGGCTTATAATAAGCGGAGACACTCTTGGCTGCATAAATAAGCTTGATGAGATAATCATTATGGGAAGGGATCTGGCACAGTTTGTCACAGACTTTACATGGTACTTAAGGAACCTGATGCTGGTAAAATCATCTGATACGGCGGAGGACATGCTGGATATGTCTGCTGAGAGACTTGAGGCATTAAAACAGGAGGCGCAGATGACGGAGCTTGAGACGCTTATGCG
The DNA here is from genome assembly GCA_045126475.1 of Lachnospiraceae bacterium. Lineage (GTDB taxonomy): Bacteria > Bacillota > Clostridia > Lachnospirales > Lachnospiraceae > SVEL01. The sequence goes on from JBGVOL010000076.1 coordinate 1,319, forward strand.
CTATATCCGAGTTATGTCGGAGCTGTCCAATCAGATAAGATATGCGACGGGAAAAAGGGTTCTGGTTGAAGTGGCATTTATTAAACTTACAAGACCTTCTATGGAAAATGACTTTGATTCTCTTATAAACAGGATAAGTGACCTTGAACGAAAAGTTGAGGAGGGTGTGCCTGTGCAGATGATTGCAGGCAGTCAGCCGGCAGGTCAGGCGGTGGAAAGTGCACCTTTAAAGAAAAAGGTTTTGGAGCCGGCTGTAACAGAAGAAATTCAGCAGGCAGTAAACAACTGGGATAAAGTAGTGAACAAGCTTGGCCCATTAGTCAGACACAGCATTACAGAAGGAAAACTGACAGTGGCAGGCGACAACAGATTGTCTATAGTATTTACCGAGGCGGTCAATTATGATACAATCGCAAGGCCTGATACGGTAACTGACATAGAAAATGCCATTTCCGAGGTCATAGGAAAGTCAGTGCAGCTTGATGTAAAGCTTCTGGAGCAGGGACAGAACTTTGATGACCACTTTGTGGAAATAAGAAAAAAGATAAATTTTGATTCTATTGAAGAGGAGGACTACTAATTATGGCAAAAAGAGGAGGTTTTCCGGGCGGAATGGGTATGCCTGGAAATATGAACAATTTAATGAAGCAGGCTCAGAGAATGCAGAAGCAGATGGAGGAGACTACAAAGGAGCTTGAGGAAAAGGAAGTTACGGCAGCGGCAGGCGGCGGTGCTGTTGAGGTTACTGTTACAGGTAAGAAGGAAGTTAAGTCTGTAAAGCTTAATCCGGAGGTTGTTGACCCGGATGATATCGAGATGCTTGAGGATTTGATTGTAGCAGCCACCAATGAAGCTCTCCGTAAGATGGAGGAGATTTCACAGGCTGAGATGTCAAAGATTACAGGAGGATTAGGCGGTCTCGGAGGAGGATTTCCGTTCTAATGGATTACTATAGCAGTCATATATCAAAACTCATAGAGGAGTTTTCAAAGCTTCCGGGCATAGGCGCAAAGTCAGCCGCAAGACTGGCATTTCATGTCATAAACATGTCTGAAGAACAGGTGCAGAGTCTGGCCGATGCCATAGTGGAGGCAAAGAAAAATGTAAGGTACTGTAAATGCTGCTGTACTCTCACAGACAAGGAATATTGTCCAATCTGTGAGAGCACCAAGCGAAACCACAAGGTTATCATGGTGGTTGAGCAGACAAGGGACATGGCGGCATATGAGCGTACAGGAAAGTTTGACGGGGTGTATCACGTGCTTCACGGCGCAATTTCACCAATGCTTGGCATAGGTCCCAATGATATCAGACTAAAGGAACTGATGGAGAGACTAAGAGGCGACGTGGACGAAGTTATAATAGCGACAAACTCCAGCGTGGAGGGAGAAGCAACGGCAGTTTATATCTCAAAGCTTATTAAACCGACGGGTATCAAAGTGAGCCGAATCGCAAGCGGAGTTCCTGTAGGGGGCGACCTTGAATATATTGATGAGGTAACACTTTTAAGAGCTCTTGAGGGAAGAACTGAATTGTAGACAGCAAAGACAAATACAGAGGGGTAAGTATCATATGGCAGACAGATACATTCTGACTAGGGATATAATACAGGATCATAGTGAGCGTATGCTGAATATCAAAAAGTATTATCCGTATTTCAAGCTTACAGACGGCGCATTTTCGCAGTTTGGCGGTGGACGTTATGATGAGCTTGATATGGGTTATATTTTGATGGCAGTATTACGCTTTTTTATTGAGGAAAATAACTTCAGGGAAAAGGATGTAACCTATGATGAATACCGTGATTTCATGCATGAGATTTACAGAAGGGATTTTGCCATAGCCCTTGATGAAGACGAGGAGAAAGAAGTCACGGGATATATCTTTGACAAGATTAAGAATGACGGAAAACCTTTTACATATACATACTTTGACCCGGCTGACAAGAGGCGTAAGACAGTGAGGATGAAGCTTATTGACAGCCGTATAAAAGAAGACACCATATGCTATTACATCACATCGGATGCCATAGAATTCTATCTTGATACAAAGGAGATAAAGGATGAGAGCTCCATAAGTGTTGCCCAGGTTCTTTTATCAAAAATGATAACTGCCAGCAATTTCAAAGGCGGTATAGAGGTTATTAAGAGAATCAACAGTGAGGTAGGAAGGCTTAAGGCAAGGAAAAATGAGGTCTTAAATATCTTAAGCTATGATGTTTTTGAGGGTGCAAGAGCCTACGAGGAGTTTGTAAATACAGGCATGCGGTGGTTTGAGGAAGAACAGAAGCTGTTTGCAAGAAATATGGAGCTTGCCAAAGAGGCAGCGAAGAGAATGGAGAGTCTTAGGGAAACGGGAAGCGACGGAAATGATTCCGCAGCAGATATATTTTATCTTGAGGCTGAGCTTAAGAAGGCAATCACAAAGCATTCCGAGCTTCTTGCGGCATGTACCGACCTACAGATTAAGGCAGATGAAATTATAGAGGGAGCAAAATTTGCAAAGCTTAGAAGAAGCTTTAACTTTAAGGATGCCTTAAGAACAATGATGGACAAAGACGACGCATCGCCTCTTGAGAGTATGATTATCCCTATATTAAGTCTCAATACAAAGAAGCAGTTTGCCCTTACGTCTATTGACAGACTGCTGACGGCAAAGGCAGCCGCAGAGGAAAAGGGAGAGAAGATAAAGGAAGAAGTAAATGAGGCAGATTATGTTTATGAGGATGAGGAAGAGGAGAAGCGCATAAGCAGTAACTATGTGACGCTCATACGAATACTTCTTGATAAGCTTATGGAGTGTGAACCCGGGGAAGGCTTTGGACTTAGAGAATTCAATGAGCATCTGGCGGGTATATTCGGTGAGGAAATATACAGAAACGGTGATTATTATTCCATGCTCGTACATATGTGCCAGAAGAAAAGGTATGATATAGAACAGGTCATATCGGACACTGACACATTCTTTGAGGCAGAATTGAAGGAGGCGTCAAAGGGTATGGAGGACCTTGTCTTTGAACTGGAATTTGATGATGAAGACAAAGTAAAACTTTTGGAGCTTTTTGAGATATCAAATATATATTTTAAGAGGCTGTAAGGGAGGTAAACTTATGACAAACAGAAATCTGGAGAAGGCGCTTGATATTGTGTCTGAACTTATAATGGGCAGAGCTGTTGAGAAGAAAGGTGACAATGCCGGACTGTATGAGGAGTACCAGAGCAACAGTGAAGTTTATGATATAGTCGGAGCAGTTTTAAAAAAACTTAATATAAATATATTTGAATACAACTACGGACTGTATATAAGTCCCGGTGAGAATAACAGAACATTCGGTTATACAAACGAGGAACTTAAAAAGGCAATAGGTGTAAAGCTCAACAGGGAGCTGTACCTTTGTTATTTTATTATATATAACATCATAACGAGATTTTATAATGATTCGGCAGGCTACACATATGTAGAGTATGTAAAGCAGGAGGACATAATAGGAAGTGTTGATTCCACCCTGTCGGGAATTATAAGCAACCTGTCGGTGCTTGTTCAGGATGATGTGGAGGCAGGAAGTTTTAAAGAGATTGCCCTTGTGTGGGAGGATATGCCTGTTGTGACAGGAGAGGATACATCTGTCAGGGCTTCGAGAGGTTCAAAGGCAGGTTTTGTGAAGCTTGTATTAAACTTTCTCACTTCGGAGGGACTTATGCTTGAATCTGAGGGAAGATATTATCCAAAGGATAAGTTCAAGGCACTTATAGAGAATTATTTTGAAAGTTACAAAGGACGTCTGTACGAGATTTTAAGAGGAGATAAAGAGGATGCCGCACATTAACAGAATTCGCGTAAATAATGTAAAATACAATTTTGGCACGCAGTTTTATGATGATTTTATCATGCGTTTTTCATGCAGGAATACTATATATGACCTTGCCAACGGTGGCGGTAAAAGTGTGCTTATGCTGCTGCTTTTGCAAAATCTTATACCTAACTGTACTCTTGATGAGAAGCAGCCTATAGAGAAGCTTTTCCGTACATCTGAAGGAAGTAAAACAATTCATTCTCTCATTGAGTGGAGGTTAAGTGACATCCATGTAAAGAATAATTACAAATACATGCTTACGGGTTTTTGTGCCAGAAAGGCAAAGGATGATGTGGCACCTGAGACGGAAACAGAAGAGACAGCGGGTCAGAACGTAAAAGAAAATGCTTCCATAGAGTATTTTAATTATGTAATTTTCTACAGGGAGTTTAATGACAATGACATAAAGAACCTTCCTCTCTCAAACGGTAATGAGAGAATTACTTACAACGGTTTAAAGGCATATTTAAGAGAGCTTGAGAAGAAGGATTTAAGTCTTGAGGTAAAGATTTTTGACAGAAAAGGCGACTATCAGAGATTTATCTCACAGTATGGTCTTTATGAGAGCGAATGGGAAATTATCCGTGGAATCAATAAGACCGAGGGACATGTCAGGACATATTTTGAGACTAATTACAAGACCACCAGAAAAGTGGTGGAGGATTTGCTTATCGAGGAGATAATTCAGAAATCCTTTATGAACCAGACGGAGAGCAGCGGGGAAGACGATTACATGGCGAAGACTCTTCTTGATATAAAGGACAAGCTCCTTGAGCTTTCGGCAAAGAAGGAGGATATATTGAGCTTTGACAGACAGATTGAAGTTATTGATGGCTTTGCATCAAGAGTTCAGTCTGTTAAGCAGCTTTATTTTGGCAGGGAGGATATAACAGAGGACATCAGGAAATGTTACGGTGCATTGCAGTATATGATGTCAAAGGATGAGGAGAACAGGGAAAAACTTGCCGAAAGGGAGACTTCACTTCTTGATTCCGGGAATGAGATAGAAAGTCTGATTGAGGGTGCAAAGATAAGCGGAAGTGAGTCGTTGGCAGCGGAGCTTGGAAATGAGATAGAGGAACTTATCAGTGAACAGGGCATTGCAGCCGTTGCCCTTAAGAATCTTGGTGAGGAGCTGACACTTAAGGAGAGCATAAATGATTATGCCGATTACGTTTATTATAAAAACCAGAGAGATGAGTTAAGAGAGCTTATCGATGCGTGTTTAAAAGATAAAGGTCAGTTATTGGCAGAGGTAACGGAACTTACGGGTCAGGTAAGTGACAGGATGAAAAGGCAGAAGCAGTACATTGACAGCGAGATAGAAAAAGAAGAAAAAATTCTTGATATGGAGAAGGCACTTCAGAATGAGCTTGCTGAAAATATAGGGAAATTAAACAACGATATTGCCGTGGCGGAATATCTGTTAAAAGAGTATGAGGATAGCGAGAACAAGCTAAACAGCAGCATAAGTGCAATGAAAAATGCCCTTGAGCTTTATATGGTGGCGGATATAAGAGGCAGGATTGAAGAAAGCAGACTTAAGTGCAAAGAAGCGGGTGAGAGCTTTGAGAAAAATGAAGAAACCCTTAAGCTTCTTACAGAGAAGAAGGGCCAGCTTGAATTGGCAATCCATGATATGAAGAGTGAAATGGACAATGCCGGCAGGGATTTAAGTGATAACATTGATTTGAGAACAAAATTCGGTGAGGTACAAAACCGCGCCGCCAGACTTATGGAAATATATGGGGAGAGAGATCCTAAGGCACTGGCTGAGAGCATCAGGATAAGAAACAGAGAAGCGGTGCTTGAGGAGGAGGCTCTCGGTAATACTCTTGCCCGCAAGAAAGGTTATCTGGAACGTCTGATGACGGGATGTCCTGTCGGCACAGGCGAAGATGTGCAGAAAGTAATTGATTATATTGAGAGATACCATGGTGCAAAGGTTATTTCCGGTGCCGATTATATTAAGACAAAGGATTCGGAGGAGAGGAAGCATCTTCTTTACAGAATTCCGCTCCTTCCGTACAGTGTGGTTGCTCTTGAAGATTACATGACCATAGCCGGGGATGCGGGGCTTAAGGAACTTGAGCTTGGAGACCATGCGGTACCTGTCATCTCGGTGAATGCCATAGATAAGGGAACAGATATCATTGACAATATGAGCATGATGTTTGTCATGAAGGATGAAAGTCTCTTTACTGACGGTAAAGCTTTGGAGAGAGAAACTGCTAAGACAGCAAAGGACATTGAAGATATTGAATTCAGAATCGAGAGTATCTCAGGAAAGGTAAAAGTTCTTCAGGAGGACTATGATTTTGCCAGAGAGTATGAGACGGTATATATCACGCAGATAAACGAGGCTTCCGAAAATTATGAGAAGTTAAGGTATGCCATAAAGGAGCTTGAATCTGGTCTTGAGGAGAAGGATAAGGAATTAAAGGAGACGGAGAAATCTCTGGAAGAGCATTGTGAAACCCGTAGGCTTCTTGAGGAGAGCATAAGAGCCGGAGAGAAGGAAGCAAAGGAACTTGAAGAGTTAAGATGTCTTATGGGGGAGGCTGAAAAAACCTCCGCCAAATTATCTGAGGCAGGTGCAATGCTTAAGAAATCCAGAAAGGAAAAAGGTGATCTGGAAGCAAGGTATGAGGCCGGAAAAAATCAGGCAGGTGAGAGATTAAAGCGAATTGAGTCCTTGAAAAATCAGAGCAGGGACAATGAAACCCGGTTTGCCGGCTACAGAAAATATTATAAGGAGGGTAACTACCCTGAGAGCCCTATGGGAGATGATGAACTTGAATCAAGACTTAAGGGACTTATAGGAGCTTTGGAGCGGGATAATACCGATTTGTCCGACAAGCAGAAGCTTATGGAAAATTATGATGTTGCCATGGAGAAATCGCTTCAGGCCATAGATTACAAGGGGCTTAGTGTGGAAGATGTGAAGGCAAAGTATGAGTCATTTGCAGCTTCGGAGTCTACAAAGGAAGAACTTTTAAAATTAAAGCAGGACATCGAGACTGCAAAGTGCCGTGTGGATTCTTTTGCCTTAAACATTGCAAAGTTGAAAAGTAAGAAGGACCGTCTTGAAGGTGCCATAGTTCACGGTAAAGAGGCAATGGCCCAAAAGTACGGTGAGTACAGGGAAGTAAAGGTGGAAAACGGTGACTATGAAAGCTTCATAGAGGAGAAGAAGAGTCAGGCAGACGCAGTTGCTGCGGAGCTTCAGACAGTCAGGGAAGAGATTTCGGTTATGCAGAAGAACTCCGGAAAATATGCGATTCTTGAGAAGGACATTACAAAGGTACTGGAGCGTGCAGGCATAGCTGTAACGGAGCAGATGACAGAAGAAGCGAAGAATGATTACGTTATATCGGAGGCTGAGTTTGAGGAACGTATAAGCAGAGCCATTGAAAGATTTGAGAAATATACGAGAGATATTTCGGATAAAAAGTCTGAGTTTGAACATGACAGGCAGCTTCTTGCGGATACACTCAGAAAGCTTGGTGCTGAGACTTTGTCGGAGGAGATTAAAAACAGTGCCGTCATGCCGTCAAACATAAGAGAGACAGATGAACTTATGGATGCACTGAAGGATATATGCAAATGCCTTGAACTTGAGAGAGACAGAGTAAGCAGAAGCATTGATGACATGGAAAAGATAAAGGATAATTTTGAGAATCAGTGCATACAGACATGCGTGAACATCAAAAATGAACTTGACCGCCTGCCGAAACAGTCGAAGATATTTATGGACAATGAAACCATATCAATCATCAGTCTGACTGTGCCGTATGTTAAGGAGGAACAGTATAAGTTCAGGATGTCCCAGTACATTGATGAGACTACAAGGACAGCCGATGAGATGAAGAGTGAGGCAGAGAGAATAAAGTATATAAAGAGCCGTCTGTCATGGAAGAAACTGTTTTCGGTAATAGTCACAGACATGAACGCTATCAGGCTCAACCTGTATAAGAGGGAGAGGATAAAGGAGCAGAGCCGTTATCTTAAGTATGAGGAGGCTGTAGGAAGTACGGGACAGTCGCAGGGTATTTATATACAGTTCCTTATAGCTGTTATCAATTATATTTCAGCCATCAATTCAAGAGATAAGGATGTGGGGCTCAGAAAAGTTATTTTTATTGATAATCCTTTTGGCGCCGCAAAGGATATTTATATCTGGGAGCCGATATTTAAGCTTTTAAAGACCAATAATGTGCAGCTTATTGTTCCCGCAAGAGGAGTTACACCGGCCATAACGGGAAGGTTTGATGTAAACTATATTCTGGGACAGAAGCTTGTGGGAGGCCGTCAGCAGACCGTTGTTGTGGATTACAGCAGTCATGTTGACAATGAGAAGATGGATTATTCAAAACTGGAGTTTGAGCAGACAAGCCTCTTTTGACATTAAAGCATTACTGTGCTATAGTAAAAGGAGATGTGTACGGTTCGACGTTTAGAAATACAATGAGAGGGTTTGACGCAATGGACAAATATGAATTCAATATAAAAATAGAACAGATTAAAAAACTTATGAAGAAGAAGGATTTTGCCACGGCGGTAAAAATTGCCGATACAATTGAGTGGAGAAAGGTTAAGGAAAACCAGCTTCTTATTATGGCGGCGGATGTCTATGAAATCGCAGGAAAGTATGACCCTGCGAGGGAGGCTCTTCTTCTTGCATATGAGAGAACAGGTCTTGGCAGACAGCTTGCATACCGTCTGTGCAGACTTTCGGTAAAACGCGGAGATTTTACGGAAGCACAGGAATTCTACGAGGAGTTTACGGAAAATTCTCCGAGGGATGCGGGAAAGTATATATTGCAGTATGAGATGGCAAAGGGAAGAGGCGAATCTTTAGATAAACAGATAAGCATTCTCGAGACGTTTATTGAGGAGGATATGGATGACAGATGGGCATATGAGCTGGCAAAGCTGTATCATAAAGCGCATCTGGCGGAAAAATGTATAGAGCTGTGTGATACGATTATACTCTGGTTTGCGGACGGAAAGTATGTGGAGAAAGCGTTGGAGTTAAAGCAACTCTATGTGCCGCTGTCAGAGAACCAGCGAATTAAGTATGAGGCTCAGAAGAGCAGAAAAACAGATATTTCCGCACAGATTTATGCAAGGGACAATGAAGGCAGCGTTGAGGCTGAGAACGATGAGTCATCCGTGAAAGCAGAAGATAAAGAGGCTGCGGAGGTATCAGAGAAAGAGGAAACTGCTACAGAGGAGAAGACAGCTGAAGAGGACGGAGTGCTCGACAGGGTACATGAGGTGGAAATAGATGTAAATTCCATACATGTAAAAGATTTTTCTGAAAATAATAAGTATGATACCATGAACATACAAAGAGAACTTGCAAAGAGTGTAAGCAGCATGTTCGACGATACTGTGGAGATATTTAAGCCGGGAACATTAAAGTCAGATGAAGATGAGAATCCTGAAGATGACCAGATAACAGGACAGATGAACCTTGATGAAGTTCTTGCCATGTTTGAATCAGGAGAGATTCATGCCAAGGAAGATACTGTTACAGATGCATATACAGATGCGGATGAAAACAACGGTGACATAGTGGAATTTCAGGAGCTTGAGGATATCGAGAAACCGGAAGAGGATACGAAGGATTCCGAAGAAGCCACGGACATAGAAGAACCGGAAGAAGATATGGAAGATTCCGAAGAAGTCGAGAATATAGAAGAACCGGAAGAGGATATGGAGAATTCCGAAGAAGCCAAGAATATCGAAGAGCCGGAAGAGAACATAGAAGAAAAAGAATTCGACGAGATGGAGGAACTTGCTGAATTAATATCAAAGGAGATGGAGAAAGATATTGAGGAGCAGACCGAAGAAGATATTGTTGAGGAAGGCATTGCCGAAGAAGAATCTGCCGAGGACGAGGAGATAGAAGAGATTATAAAAGAATCAACTGACGAGGAAGAACCGGAAGAATATGAGGAATCAGATTCTCCTGAAGAGATTGAAGAGACTGATGAGAAAGACGGCAAAGAAGCTGAATCTGAAAATCAGGAGAACAAACAGGAGATGAGTAGCAAAAAACAGTCAGACATAGCGAAGAAAGAGCTTAAGAATTTTATCGCCAGATTTACAGGCGTACAGGGACTTGATAAGCAGATTTTAAAAGTAATGCAGTCAATTCTTAAGACAGAGACAGAACCGGTCAAGTTTATATTTGTCAAAGGTGAGGTTAAGAGCGGAAAGACGACTCTGGCAATAGATGTCATAAAGCTTGCAAATAAAATAATGCAGCGAAGAGACCAGAAGATTGGAAAGATTAAGGGAATAGGTATTAATGACAAGTCAATTGACGAGCTGCTTAATGCTTTGGACGGAAGCGATGTGCTGGTTGAGAAGGTGTCAGACGTAAAGCCGGAAGTGTTTGCAGAGTTTATTGACAAGATTAAAGCTGAGGCGAAGCCAAGAGCTGTCATATTTGAAGATGAGAAGTCGTTAGCTGACGCATTTCTGGAAAAAGTACCTGAAGGATACGCAGAATTTGCCAATATGATTGATATAAAAGTCAACAAAATCAATGACTGGGCAAAGGTAGCGGCAGACTATGCAAAGCAGCAGGGATATATAATAGACGAAATGGGAACCCTTGCTCTCAGTGCAAAGATTGATCAGTTAAGAGCCATCACTCTTGTGGTTCATAAGAACCATATAGAGCAGCTTATTGACGGAGCGATTGCCAATTCAAACAAGCTGACCGTCGGCAATATCATTGCCAAATTCAAAAACAAAACAGAGGACGGATATAAGGTTCTTACAGAGAAGAACTTTACAGACTAATTTTTAAAATGTAACAATTATGTTAGAATTGTTGACTTCCTCTGTGGAATGCTGTATAGTCTGTGCATAACAAATAAAACATTCATTTATTGAGAGGAGAATTGGGATATGAAGAAGTGGAATACACCAAACGTAGAGGAACTTAATATTAACGAGACAGCTAATGGAATTTTCAACGCTGATTTCGAGTCATTCATTTTATTTAATAAGAAGTCTGAGACACCAGACGAGAAGGATGATGTAGAAAAGTTATCATAATCAAAGATGCTTTTGACCCGTTACAGGCTATGCTTGTAACGGGTTTTTTTCTTTGGTTAAAAGGTTATCGGCTGGATATATCAAAAGTGTTTTGTCAAAAAATCTATAAAAAAATAACCAAAAAAAATGTTTATTTTTTTATAAAATGGTGATAATATGAAAATATGTAAGCTTTATGTTATATGTTAAGGAGGAAACATATGAAACTGTTACGGGTAAAATCAAGCGGATTTAAAAATTGCATTGATAATTTCTGCATTGACATGGTAGCAAGATCAAAAAAGACTAGTGAAGATATAGAATATGAGTTAAATGAAATTGATGAAGGACTATTTGTATATAATACTGTGGGAATTGTAGGGAAAAATGCATCCGGTAAGAGTTCTGCATTGCAATTACTTGACTGGTGTTATGACATATTAAGCACATTTGGTTTGTCAGGAAAAGGAAATAGTTATCATGGTGTAAGTTTGGAAATTATTTTTTATGAAGATGGATATTTGTATAAATATAATACTGATTTAGATAATTCCAATCTGATAAAGGATAATGCAGTTTTTATAAATCAGCAGTTGTATAGAAAAAAGTATTATAAATCAAAAGTAAAAAAGATGTATGACGATGAATGGAATGAGCATGTAGAAATATCTACACCTATTCCTGAAGAACTGTCCATATTATTTGCTGTATTGAAAAAGTCTCAGATAAGGGAGTTCTTTTATGAAGACTCTATGTATGCAGCGGATAGTTACGACGTTACTTTCAAGCTTATGAAAGTTGCAAAGTTAGAAAATCGGTTTATAGAAAAAGTTTTAAAAATATTTGATGATAATATTAGTGAAATAAGACAAATAGACGAAAGTAACTATTCTTTGATTTATCAGGGAGAAGTAAAAAATTTCTCTGAAAATGAATTATATAGATTTATGTCAAGTGGAACAACAAAAGGGTTGAGTTTATATATTCTTGCAATAATGTCATTGCAGATGGGCTTTGATTTAATTGTTGATGAAATAGAAAATCATTTTCATAAGACGTTGGTTGAAAATTTAATAATGTTATATAAGGATAAGAATGTAAATAAGAAGAATGCAACTCTTATTTTTTCTACTCATTATTGTGAGTTGTTAGACTTATTTAATCGTAGCGATAATATCTGGATTACGCATAGCAGAGAAAAAATTGAGATAGAGAATATGTATGAAAAATATGGCTTGCGTTCTGAACTTTTAAAGAGTAAGAAATTTTACCAAAATGCGTTTGATACAGCTGTTAATTATGATGCTCTAATGGATTTGAAAAAGGAATTGATGTAATGAAGTACTTAATTATGTGTGAAGGACCAAATGAGAAAAGACTTATAGAACTTTTGTTAGAACACAAAAAATTGTCAATAAGTTATGACGATTTAGTTGGCCGTCAAGTTTATCATGCACGACAGATAAAAACATCTACAGTTGTGAAAACACAATTAAAAATATATGGTGGAGATGTGGAAATTTGGAGAATTGGCGATAAGCAGACTGATAAGTTAGTTATTCCTAATGATTATAAAATGCAAATAAAATGCGTAAAAAAGTACTGTACATTACCGGAATTAGAGGTTCTGTTGATAATATCTGAGGGATTGTATAAAGAATACGATAAAAACAAATCTAAGATACATCCAAAGCAGTTTGCGAAAGAAAATATAGTCTTTAATAAGAATAGGTATAAAGGACAAACCGGATTTTACGAAGAATACTATGGCAGAGATGTACAAAAGTTAGTTGATGCAATTCGAGAATACAAGCAGCGCAATCATTCGCATAGTATTGAACAGCGTTATTTAGTTGAAATCTTAAAATAAGAAGAAGAGAAAAAGAAGTGTTGATTGGATATTATTTTATAATATGTGACATATACTAAAATAAGGGGTACGGTATGAGCGGAATATTTGGATTTACAGGTCATGGCTGTGATGTTGACAATGATACAAATCGAATAATGACGTGGAATAGTCTCTATGGAAGAGCGGAAAATGAAGTGATAAAGGAAAGCGTAATACTTGGATGCTGCCATGAGAAGATATCAGACCACGCAAAAAAAGAAAAACCAATTATAAAGCGTGGAAACAGGACTTATGTAAGCGATGTTATTTTATTTAACAGAGATGAGTTGTTAGATAAAGTGCAGGGAAAAGAAGCAGTATGTTCAGACGAGGAATTACTGGCTGAATATATTGAAAAATTTGGCATAGAAGAACTTGCAGTTGTCAATGGTGATTTTGCAGGTGCAGTTTATGATGCCGAAAAAAAAGAAATCATATTATTCCGTGATCATATGGGAGTAAGGCCGCTGTTCTATTATGAGAAAGAAAAGGTCTTGGCTTTTTCTACTGATATAAGAGGTTTGCTGGGATTGGATTTTGTGGATACTGCAGTGTCTGAAGAGTGGATTTCAAGACTTGTAAAAGGGTATGGGGTTACAAGTCCGACTGATACAGAATATGAGAATATTCATTGTGTTAAACACGGTTCATACCGTGTATATAATTTAGACGGCGCAGGACATAAAGCAAACTTTACAAAAGAAGTGATATACTGGACACCGGGAAGCAGGAAAGTAAAATGTAAAAATGAGAAGGAATACCAGAAGAAGCTTTATGAACTGGTGACGGATGCTGTAAAACGAAGAGTGGAGACTACATCTAAAAGAGTCGGAGCGGAACTTTCAGGTGGACTTGACTCAAGTGTTATCGATATCATAATCAACAGACTTGGGCGAGAAGGTTTATATCATTCGTGGTCAAAGGATCCAAAGCTTCTTTCAATGGTTGAGAAGGATGAGCGGATTGCCATTGAAGATATATGCAGACAGGAAGGCATAGAGTGTCATTTTACAGATGAGATAAATGCAGGGGATGACTGTGTCGTGGCAAAGAGTATGAAGGATGCAGGACTCTTAATTACCGATGATGAAAACATGGAATTTAGATTTGTATTTCCTCCGTATATCAACACAGAGTTTATCTTAGATGGGGCTTCATATATGAAAGAAAACGGTGTGGATGTTGTATTTTCAGGACACGCAGGGGATGAGGGAGTAAGCCACAGACCTGACATATATGAGTTGTTTTATCACCACGAATACTATCACTACCTTAGAAATATGTGGAGGAGAAGCTGGAGAAGTAAAAACAGAGTTGGTGCCACTATAAAGATGGTGAAGAAAAATATATTTCGTACTTCACGAAAATATAAGGCTTCTTATGAGGATGTATGGGGCTTTCCAAAATTGTTAAAGGAAGATTTTGCATTAAAATATACTAATGAGCGACGTTATCCGTCATATTTTTTCTATAATCCGATAGAGTATATAAAGAATGGCGGAAGCCGGAACAGGCTTGATAACCTGGCTTTACAGGGAGCGTGCTGCGGTGTCAGATATTTCATCCCTTATGCTGACTACAGGCTTATAGATTTTGCGGTGTCTATTCCAAGATATAACTATATTCACGGTGATGTGAACCGATATATTTTCCGTGAAGCATTTAAGGATATTATGCCAAAGTCCCTGTATAACCTCAATGTGAAATCAGAGAACAGCAGGAACAGTGAGAAAAGACCGGATGACTGGTTTGAAACGTATAAGAAGACAAAAGAGGAGACCGTAAAGCATCTGGATGAAACTGTGTGGGGCAAGTATCTGTCGTATGATAAGATAAATGAGTGGCTTGAGGCACCGGAACCTACGGAGGAAACTGAGATGGATGACACCAGAATTACGTACCTTCTAATACAGTGCGCCAAGGCTCAAAATGCACTGGATATGGCGAGAAGAATGTAACAGAAAACAGAGCAAAATGGTTAGTTGATATTACCGAAATAATGTGATAAAATTTGGTACATAAGAATTTGGGAAAATCAGGTGTGCCGATGAATACAGTCATAAGAAAAACAGATGTGGACAATATAGATATGAAAGTAATTAAAGAGGCTGGCGATGTCATAAGACACGGTGGCCTCGTAGCATTTCCTACGGAAACAGTATATGGTCTTGGGGCAGACGGTATGGATGAGAAAGCGTCAGCAAAGATTTATGCTGCCAAGGGAAGACCGTCGGACAATCCGCTGATTCTTCATATTGCAGATATAAAGGCACTTGATGGAATAGTCAATGATATACCGGATAAGGCTAAACTTCTTATGGACAAGTTCTGGCCGGGGCCAATGACTCTTATATTTAATAAAAAGAGGGAAGTTCCATACGGTACCACAGGAGGACTTGAAACTGTGGCAGTGAGATTTCCGTCCCATCCTGTTGCAAGAGAACTTATTCTTGCGGCAGGCACGCCCATAGCGGCACCAAGTGCAAACACATCGGGAAGACCAAGTCCGACCACGGCGGCACATGTCATGGAAGATATGAACGGAAAGATTGATATGATTGTTGACGGAGGTCAGGTGGGTATAGGAATAGAATCAACAATCGTTGATGTGACACAGGAGATACCGATGATATTAAGACCGGGATACATCACAAAGGCAATGCTTGAAGAGGTAGTTGGGGAAGTGGGTGTCGATAAGGTTGTCACCGCAAAGAGTATTAAAGAGATAGGCGGAGATTACACCCCAAAGGCTCCTGGAATGAAGTACAGACATTACGCGCCGAAGGCTGACCTTACCATGTATGAAGGCAGGATTGATAAAGTCATTGAAGTTATAAATGCTATGGCAGAAAATGATGAACGACAGGGCAAAAAAGTAGGTATAATAGCCACAGATGAAACAATGGATAAATACAGGTTTGGACAGGCAGTTTCAATCGGAACAAGAAAGGACGAAGAATCCATAGCAAGAGGCCTTTACGGGATATTAAGGGATTTTGACAGTATGGATGTGGATGCTATATACAGCGAGACATTTTATGATGATGATTTGGGTCAGGCTATAATGAACAGACTTACAAAGGCAGCCGGTTACAAAATAGTAAGAGTTGACGGGGAGTAATATGAAATATAAGAGGATTATTTTTTGCAGTAAGGATTGTACATACAGGGCACCTGTAGCGGCAGAGATACTGCGAAGACAACTTCAACAGCTTAAGGACGTTGGAAACATCCGTATAAGCGCCAGAGGCAGGGTTGTATTATTTCCCGAACCGGTCAACGGAAAGGCTGTTGCCATAGGACACAGCAAGGGATATGACCTTGAGAAGTACACGGCAGCAGAACTTGAAGCTTGCGATATGGGAGAGGAAACTCTTGTACTTGTCATGACTGAAGCGGACAAGCAGAAGGTGTATGACAATTTTGACAGCGCCATAAATGTGTACACTATCAAAGAATTTATCGGTGCGGCAGGAGATGTGGAGATTCCGTTTGGAAAGAGTCTTGCAGAGTACGGAGAGAGCTTTAATCAGATCGAGCAGCTTGTGGGACAGGTTGCAGAGAAGATTTTGCAGATAGAAAATTAAGGAGGATATTACAATGATAGCATTAGGAAGTGACCAGGGCGGCTTTGAACTTAAGAAAGAGGTTATAAAGCACCTTAAGGAAAGAGGACTTGATTTTAAAGATTACGGAAGCTATGACGAGAAGTCAGTAGATTATCCTGAGTATGCAAAGAAAGTTGCACATGCAATCCTTGACGGAGAATGTGACAAGGGGATTCTTATATGCGGAACAGGAATCGGAATCTCAATAGCAGCAAACAGATTTGAAGGTATAAGAGCGGCGCTCTGTACGGACTGCTTTATGGCAGAGGCAACAAGACTTCATAATGATGCCAACATTCTTGCCATGGGCGGACGTGTTGTGGGTCCGGGCCTTGCACTTAAGATTGTTGATACATTCCTTGATACACCATTTTCTAACGAGGAGAGACATGTACGTCGTATTGCCGCTATAGAGAATTAGGAGGCTTTTATGAGTGTTAAGAGAGAGGATTATATAAGCTGGGATGAATATTTTATGGGGGTTGCCGCGCTTTCGGCCATGAGGTCAAAGGATCCGGGAACTCAGGTGGGAGCGTGTATTGTAAGTCCTGCCAATAAAATTTTGTCTATGGGATACAACGGATTTCCAATAGGCTGTTCCGATGATGATTTTCCTTGGAACAGAGAGGGAGACCCGCTTGACAATAAATATTTCTATTCAACACACAGTGAACTCAATGCAATCCTTAACTATAGGGGCGGAAGCCTTGAGGGATGCAAGATTTATGTTACGCTTTTTCCGTGTAATGAATGTGCAAAGGCAATTATTCAGTGTGGAATAAAGGAGATAGTCTATGCATGTGATAAATACGGAGAGACTGACAGTGTAATCGCTTCAAAGAGAATGCTTGATGCGGCAGGGGTTAAGTACACATTTTATAAGCCTACGGGAAGAAAAATTGAGCTTATGGTGTAGTGTAATTGCATAGACAATTCTGAAAGTTAGTGTTATAATTACAGAGATATCTGCCCATAGTAGTATCGAAGAGAGGAAAGGTATACATTTAAGTATGAGTTATAGAAAAGAAGTATTCAGAAGTCTGAGTCTTGTAACTCAGCTGGGCATAAGCATTATGGTTCCGGTGTTTTTGTGTATTCTTGCGGGAGTGCTTATAGATAAGCATTTTGGCACCTCTACTACTGTTATTTTCCTTATCCTCGGCATGTGTGCCGGAGGAAGAAATGCATATATTCTGGCAAAGGGAGTATTGAAGGAAAATGTAAGGGAAAAAGAAGAAGCAGATTTAATAAAAAAGGAAGAGCGACTCAATGCTAATAGTAAACAGAAAAATTAATCCGACCATGGTGGAGCTTATCATAGGAATTATTCTCTATGGTATATTGGGAGAGATACTTTTTACGGTGTTGTATTTTTTTAATGTACCTTTTGAAAGGGTGTTTGATGACACCATATTTAATATACTTATTGGATTTTTGATAGGAATTGTTTATTCTACAGTTATGATAATTCATATGGCGAGAACTGTTGAAACGGCACTGGACATGGGAGAGCATGGGGCACTTAAGCATACAAGGATTGCTTACATTATCAGAATCGTAAGCCTTATATTGTTGTTTGTGCTGATGTTAATTTTTAATTTTGGAAACATATTTGCCATGCTTTTCGGTTTATTTAGTTTGAAGTTGTCGGCTTATGCGCAGCCGATTACTCATAAAGTAAAAGAAAAATTAAAAAAAGGACGGTGATAGTGTGGGAAATGACATAGTCAGACTGGGGCTCTTAGACAGTGGTGCAGACTTTTCCATAAAGTACCTGCAGGAGATACATTTGTTTGGACAGACCTTTCATCTGACGACGACACATGTCGGTCTTTTGGTTATCTCGATTGTACTGATAGTTTTGGCTGTTATGGTCAATCGTAAGATATCGAAGTCAAATCCGGAGGACACACCGGGGATGCTCGTAAATATTTTTGAACTTGCCGTGGAGATGTTAGACAACATGGTAAAGGGTATTATGGGCAGCAACGGAAGAAAGTTCAGGAACTATATTGCCACAGTGTTTATGTTTGCATTGCTGTGTAATATTTCCGGCTTATTCGGCTTAAGACCACCGACAGCAGACTATGGCGTGACATTTGCCATGGGTGTCTTAACATTTCTGATTATCCACTACAACGGCATAAAGAAAAACGGAGCAGGTCATTTTACTGCACTGTTTAAACCTATTCCGTTGCTGTTTCCGATTAACCTTATCGGTGAGATAGCGGTTCCGCTTTCTTTGTCGTTGCGTTTATTCGGAAATGTGTTGTCAGGAACAGTTATGATGGGGCTGATATACGGACTTTTGTCGCCACCGATAACGACCGGTATTCCGGCCGTGCTTCACATATACTTTGATATATTCTCAGGCTGTATACAGGCGTATGTATTCTGTATGCTGACTATGGTATATGTGACAGATAAGATAGGTACTGAGTAGAAAGAAAAAATAGTGCATCCGAAATGTTGATGCAGAGGAGGAAAATTATGAGTGGACAGGATTTTATTAGCGCAATGTCAGCAGTAGGCGCAGGTTTAGCAATGATAGCAGGTATCGGACCTGGTATTGGTCAGGGATACGCAGCAGGTCAGGCAGCAGCAGCAGTAGGAAGAAACCCGGGAGCAAAGTCAGATATCACATCTACGATGCTTTTAGGACAGGCCGTAGCAGAGACAACAGGTCTTTACGGTTTTGCTGTTGCAATTATCCTTATGTTCGTTAAGCCTTTCAACTAAGATTTCTTATGGGTCATCCCGGACGGAAGTCATTAACTAGAAAGGAGGCGAAGACTTGGGAACATTTTTTAATGGCTGCATTTTAGATGCAGCGGCAGAGGACGGATTTATCTTCGGCTTAAATTCACAGCTTTTATTTGATGCATGTATTTTGGCTATAAACATATTTTTATTATTCATTCTCTTATCGTATATACTGTTCAACCCGGTACGTAATATGCTGAAAAAACGTCAGAATATGATTACGGCCACAAGGGAAGAAACGGAAGCTGCCAATGTGGAAGCAAAAAATCTGAAAGAAGAGTATGAAGCCAAGCTTAAGGATGCTGATAAGGCAGCGGAGGCAATACTTACGGAAGCCAGAAAGAAAGCCCTGAAGAACGAAGAAAAAATCATCAGCGAAGCTAAGGAGGAGGCAGCAGCTATTGTGGCACAGGCCAGAAAAGAGGCTGACCTTGAAAAGCAAAAGGCGTCTGATGAAGTTAAGAAAGAGATTGTCAGGGTTGCAACACTTATGGCAGGCAAGATGGTAGCGGTGTCAATGGATGATGCCACACAGGCTAAGCTCTTGGATGAGACTTTGGGAGAGATAGGTGATAGTACATGGCTAAGCTAGTTGATAAGACATACGGCGATGCGCTGTTTGAACTTGCCGTGGAAAATGGTAAGGTGGACACTTATTTTTCTGAATGTCTCGGCGTCCTTCAGGTGATTGAGGAAAATGACGAGCTTTTAAAGCTCTTTACTCATCCTAAGATTTCAAAGGAGGAGAAGGAAAAGGTCATAGAGAATATTTTTAAGGGTCGTGTAAGCGATGACGTGACAGGTTTCCTTGTTCTTATCATTAAGAAGGACAGACAGGCAATGATTTGTGACATACTTAGGTATTTCATAGACAGAGTGAAAGAGTATAAGAAGATAGGTGTAGCTTTTGTAACAACGGCAGTGCCGTTAAGCGAGACAATGAAGAAGTCAGTTGTTGATAAACTGACAGCAACGACGGAATATGAGCAGTTCGAGATGAATTATTCGGTAGATAAGAATATCATCGGAGGAATGATTATCCGTATTGGAGACAGAGTGGTGGATAGCAGTATCCGTTCAAAGATTGAATCTTTGGCAAAGGAACTTTACGATGTCCGCCTGACAACAATGTAAGAAGGTGAGAAATTTCTATGAATTTAAGACCTGAAGAGATTAGTTCAGTAATAAAAGAACAGATAAAGAATTATTCGACTCAGCTGGAAGTATCTGACGTAGGTACAGTAATTCAGGTTGCCGACGGTATTGCCAGAGTCCACGGACTTGAAAACGCAATGCAGGGCGAGCTTCTTGAATTTCCGGGCGGAGTTTACGGTATGGTGCTTAATCTTGAGGAAGACAATGTCGGTGCCGTACTGTTAGGTGATACAAAGAATATTAATGAAGGCGATATGGTTAAGACTACAGGACGAGTTGTTGAAGTTCCTGTCGGAGATGTGATGATCGGACGTGTAGTCAATGCTCTTGGTCAGCCTATTGACGGCAAGGGACCGATTGAGACAGATAAATATCGTCAGATTGAGAGAGTTGCATCAGGTGTTATCTCAAGAAAATCAGTAGATACACCGTTGCAGACAGGTATCAAGGCCATAGATGCCATGGTTCCTATCGGACGTGGTCAGAGAGAGTTAATTATCGGTGACCGTCAGACAGGTAAGACGGCTATTGCCATTGATACAATCATTAACCAGAAGGGACAGGATGTTCTCTGTATTTATGTAGCCATAGGACAGAAGGCATCAACAGTAGCTTCTATCGTAAAGACTCTTGAGGAGCATGGGGCAATGGCGTACACAACAGTAGTTTCTTCTACTGCCAGTGAGCTTGCACCACTTCAGTATATTGCACCATATGCAGGATGTGCTATCGGTGAGGAATGGATGGAACAGGGTAAGGATGTACTTATCATTTATGACGATTTAAGTAAGCATGCTACGGCATACCGTACACTGTCATTGCTTCTCCGTCGTCCACCGGGACGTGAGGCATACCCTGGTGATGTATTCTATCTTCATTCAAGACTTCTTGAGAGAGCTGCAAGGCTTTCTGATGAACTTGGTGGAGGTTCACTTACAGCACTGCCTATTATTGAGACACAGGCCGGTGACGTTTCGGCATATATTCCTACAAATGTAATTTCCATTACAGACGGACAGATTTATCTGGAGACAGAGATGTTCAATGCCGGTTTCAGACCTGCCGTTAATGCAGGACTTTCTGTATCACGAGTTGGTGGTTCGGCACAGATTAAGGCTATTAAGAAGCTTGCTGCACCTATTCGTACAGAGCTTGCACAGTACAGAGAACTTGCTGCATTTGCACAGTTTGGTTCAGAGCTTGATGCAGATACAAAGGAAAAGCTTGATCAGGGCGTGCGTATCAAGGAAATATTGAAACAGCCACAGTATAAGCCGATGCCTGTTGAATATCAGGTAATTATCATATATGCGGCTACAAAGAAGTATCTTCTCGATATTCCTGTTGATGGCATTTTGGAATTCCAGGATAAGTTATTTGAGTACATTGATACAAAGTATCCTGAAATCCCTGAGAGCATCCGCACAACAAAGGAGCTTTCAGCTGAGATTGAGGAGAAGCTTGTACAGGCAATCGGAGAGGTAAAGGGGGCTTAGTATATGGCTTCAATGAGAGATATTAAAAGACGTCAGGCCAGTGTAAAGAGTACCGGTCAGATTACAAAGGCCATGAAGCTGGTTTCTACCGTAAAGCTTCAGAAGGCAAGAGGAAGAGCGGAAAATACAAAGCCTTATTTTGACGGTATGTACAGCACAGTGGCTTCCATACTGGCTCGTTCAGGCAATATACAGCATCGATATCTTAAGCAGTCGGAAAGCGAAAAGAAAGCGGTTGTTGTCATTACCTCAAATCGTGGTCTTGCAGGCGGTTACAATTCAAATATTGTGAAGCTCATAACAAATAATCCTGAATTTACACCGGAAAATACTGTTATCTATGCGGTGGGAAGGAAGGGTATTGAGGGTCTTTCAAGAAAAGGCTACTCTATAGTCAAGGATTATTCGGAATGTATGGAAGAACCTATATATTCAGACGCCATGGAAATCTCAAGAGATCTTCTTGATGCATATGCAGATGGAGAGATAGGTGAGATATACCTTGCATATACATTTTTTAAGAACACAGTCAGCCATATACCGACGCTTAAGAAGCTTCTTCCGGTTTCGGTTGATGAGTATGAGCTTTCTGAGGAGGAGAAGCGCATCCCGATGAACTTTGAGCCGAGTGAGGAGGAAGTTCTTGAGATGATAGTTCCGAAGTATGTGAGCAGTCTCATATTTGGCGGTCTTGTGGAGGCGGTTGCCAGTGAGAATGGTGCGAGAATGTCGGCTATGGATTCTGCGACAAGCAACGCAGAGGAGATGCTTTCAGACCTGTCATTAAAGTATAACAGGGCAAGACAGTCATCTATCACACAGGAATTAACAGAGATTATTGCAGGTGCAAATGCAATATAGAAACATAAAGGAGTACAGAGTATGGCAGAAAAGAATGTTGGTAAAATTACCCAGATTATCGGTGCGGTACTTGATATAAAGTTTTCGGAGGGTTGCCTTCCGGAGATAAATGAAGCAGTAACCATTGAAAACAATGGAAAAAAGCTGACTGTTGAAGTATCACAGCATCTGGGTGACGATACTGTAAGGTGTATTGCCATGGGAACAACAGACGGGCTCAGGAGAGGAATGGAGGCAGTTGCTACAGGCGCTCCAATCACAGTCCCTGTTGGTGAGAATACACTTGGACGTATGTTCAATGTATTGGGTGATCCTATTGACAATAAGCCTGTTCCGGAGGGAGTACAGTACCTTCCTATTCACAGAAAAGCACCATCGTTTGAAGAACAGTCAACATCTACAGAGATGTTAGAGACAGGTATCAAGGTCGTTGACCTTCTTTGCCCATATCAGAAGGGTGGTAAGATTGGTCTGTTCGGAGGTGCCGGAGTAGGTAAGACAGTACTTATTCAGGAGCTTATAAGAAATATTGCTACAGAGCATGGTGGATATTCGGTATTCACAGGTGTTGGAGAGCGTACAAGAGAGGGTAATGACCTTTATCATGAAATGAATGAGTCAGGCGTTATCAATAAGACAACAATGGTGTTCGGACAGATGAATGAGCCACCGGGAGCCAGAATGAGAGTTGGTCTTACAGGTCTTACAATGGCTGAATATTTCAGAGATCAGGGTGGTAAAGATGTATTGTTATTCATTGACAATATTTTCCGTTTCACACAGGCAGGTTCAGAGGTTTCAGCACTTCTCGGACGTATGCCTTCAGCGGTAGGTTACCAGCCTACACTTCAGACGGAAATGGGTGCTTTGCAGGAGCGTATCACATCTACAAAGAATGGTTCAATCACATCTGTTCAGGCTGTATATGTGCCTGCCGATGACCTTACGGACCCTGCACCTGCTACAACTTTTGCCCACCTTGACGCTACAACGGTATTGTCAAGAAGCATTGTTGAGCTTGGTATTTATCCGGCTGTTGACCCTCTTGAGTCAACATCAAGAATACTTGATCCGAGAATTGTAGGTGAAGAGCACTATCAGGTAGCAAGAGGTGTGCAGGAAATCCTGCAGAAGTACAAAGAGTTACAGGATATTATCGCCATTCTTGGTATGGACGAGTTGTCAGAGGATGACAAGCTTGTTGTATCAAGAGCAAGAAAGGTTCAGAGATTCTTGTCTCAGCCATTCTTCGTAGCAGGCCAGTTTACAGGTCTTGAAGGTAAGTATGTTCCAATCAGTGAGACAATACAAGGCTTCAAGGAAATTCTTGAAGGTAAGTATGATGACATCCCTGAGAGCTACTTCCTCAACTGCGGTGGTATAGAAGATGTATTAGCAAAGGTTAAATAGGTGAGAGAATATGGCAGATGAGAAATATTTCAGCCTTGAAATCATCTCGCCTGAGAGAACCTTTTATAAGGGTGAGGTTAATTTTCTGGAGCTGACAACAAGCGAGGGAGAGGTTGGTATCTATAAGAACCATATCCCTATGACAAACGTCATTGTTCCGGGAATTGTCACAATCCACGAGGCGGATGGTGTAAAGGAAGCGGCTGTTCATTCAGGCTTTATGGTTATTCTCCAGGATTCGGTGAAGATTATGGCAGAAGTAGCTGAGTGGCCTGACGAGATAGATGAAAACAGGGCCAATGAGGCAAAGATAAGGGCCGAACGTCGTCTTAAGGACAAAGGTTCGGGAATTGATGTTGCAAGAGCAGAAGCAGCATTAAAACGTTCACTTACGAGACTGAATCTTGTTGGAAAGTAAAAGGCTGCCGCTTTATAAAATAATTAGTGTTATACAAATGATACACACAGGCGTATACATTTGTATATGCCCTGTTATTTTATAAGCGGCAGCCTGGTGTATATATTTCAAGAATATGGAAATAATTAGTACATCTTTATAATAAGGAGATGTATTGAGTATGAAAGCAAAAAAAGTAAAGGCTCTTGCAGTGCTTGCCATTGTCTGGGTAGTAGCATTTATACAGCTTCTGTATGCATGGAGTAAAGGAAGAGATAAGGAAGCAGATATAGTTACAGCCTTTGCGTCCGGAGATTATATAAGTACAGTAGGTACTGTTTCGGCATATGCAAATCTGGGAAAAGAGTATATGTCTGATGACGAAAAGGAAAAAATTATTAACGGGATTGCGTCATCCATAGGTATAGAAGGGCAGATAGAAATAGAGACTGTGAGGGATGAAAAGAGCGAAAATGAATGGGTAATCTCATCTTCATTTTCAAGAAAATCGCCGAATGCAGTTACGGATATATCTGTTGTAACCATAGAGCATAAGCTGCAGGATAATACAATAAATCTGGAGCAGTATATTTTTGCCGAGATATCTATAAATAATTCGCTGGAAAGTGCAGTCTATTATGATGAAAAAATGAGGAATGCTTTTGATGATATGAAGGTATCGGCAGATGTTACGTTAAGTCTTAAGGGCTACGTTGAAGGTGCATTGAGCAATTCCGAAAAGAACCGTATATGTGAAGATATTATTGAAAAGCTTGACGGTAAAATTGTCATAGGAAGCAGAAGCAATGAGCTTTATTCTGTCTATGCATACACGGAAAAGATTTCTGACTATGTGCTGAGCGGTACAACAAGGTCAAATATAAATATTGCCATAACGTATGACAGTGATAAGGATGTGACATGGATATACATGGCGACACCTGTGATAAGCGAAAATTATTAAAAAAGTAGTAGCATTTTTTTCAGTAGTGGAATATACTAACACAAAGGTAGAAATGAAAAGGATTGTGTGAAATATGTCAATTCTTATGTACCTTTCTGATTTAATGATTCCACTGCTGATTTTTTGTATTGTCGGTTTGGGCATACTGAAAAGAAGAGATGTCTATAATGATTTCATAAAAGGCGCAAAAGACGGAATGAAGACAGTTGTGGATATTATGCCGACACTTATCGGATTGATGGTTGGTGTGGGTGTCTTAAGAAGTTCAGGATTTCTAAATTTTTTATCCCAGAAATTAAGCTGCATAACAGATGTGATAAACTTTCCGGGTGAGCTGGTGCCCCTGGCAATGGTTAAGATGTTTTCATCATCGGCCGCCACGGGACTGCTGCTTGATATCTTTAAGGAACATGGAACGGATTCATACATAGGTCTAATCGCATCTTTGATGTTAAGCTGTACGGAAACCATATTTTATAC
Source organism: Lachnospiraceae bacterium (assembly GCA_045126475.1). Lineage (GTDB taxonomy): Bacteria > Bacillota > Clostridia > Lachnospirales > Lachnospiraceae > SVEL01. The sequence goes on from JBGVOL010000076.1 coordinate 27,253, forward strand.
AATGTCTGTATATTTTGTGGCGGCGAAGATTACAAAAACAAGATGGACTCTTAAGGGTGCACTCATAAGTACATTGGTGGGAATTGTTGCAAGTGTAGTGCTTGCAGGTATTATGATGGGAGAATGATATGAAACGTATGGTGATGAAATCTGTTGAAGAGTGGTATGAAAGAAGCAGAGAAAAGGTGCTGTTTATAAGAGGAGCCACAGGTGTGGGAAAAACGTGGCTAATAAGAGAATTTTGCAGAGAAAGAGATACGGAATATATATATCTGTCTGTGCCGTCATTGAGTTATATGTCAACGGACTATATAAAAAAATCAGCAACGCTTATTGTCTTCGATGATATAAACAGTCTGTCAGATATGGAAAAAGCTGCAGACATACTTTCCGAGATAAAGGCTGATGAGAGGCTTAGGGGTTATGATGTGATTATGGCAGGACAGATAGCGGACGATAAAATGTACGACTATGTATTTCCGAATAAGGATATTGTGGAGTATCTGGAAATGTATCCCATGAATTTTAGCGAGTTTTATACTGCTGTTTCCCCAAAGTATAAATTCGGTAAATTTGATATACTAAAGATGTATATGATAACAGGCGGAATGCCTGACGTTGTAAAAATCTTTTTAGAGGATGGCAATCTGACAAAGGTCAGGGCATGTCAGAGAGTGCTTATGGAGAAGATGTTCAGAAGTTTTAATGATGGCGGAGGATGTAAAACTTCTAAGGAAGAGGAAATATTATGGTCAGTTTCTGAACAGATGTCCGGTAAAAGCACAGGCTTTACATTCAGACAGGTAAATAAAAATGCAAGGGCGAGGGAATACGAAAATGCCATAGATAATCTTCTTTTGCATGGGATTATTTACAGGATTTACAGATTTGCACCAAAGTCGGACCATGGTATAGCAAACTATAAACTTATGATTTTTGATATAGGTTTGTGGGGAATGCTTGCCGGTATAAGTGAGACGGCATTGTTTGAGGAATGGGAAATATTTGACAGAGAGCATGTTGCTGCCTTCCTTACACAGGAGCTTATATCATATGGTACAAAAAGTTCCTATGTAAGATATTGGTACAAACCGAGGGCAAAAGCAAGGCTTTCGGTGGTTCTTGAAATGGGTGACAAAATAATGCCGGTTGAACTGATGGCATGTGCAGGAAAAAAATCAAAAAGCATGGAATCATTTATGGATATGTACCGGGTATTTCAGGTGATAAGGGTAATGAAGCCGGAGAGAAGAGCATGTATATTTGACGGACAGAAACAGGGGGTATATTTCAAAGCCTGCAATGAAAGCAGTTTTGAACTGTGGGAAGCAGGATTGGAAGTCTCAGGTATATTAAACAGATTAAAAGAGTTATAATATTGCCCGGATATACATATATTCTATAAAAAAATATATTGGAGAGCTTATGGCTTTATTGTATGATGATGAAAATTCCATGTACAGAAGATTTTCAACCTACGATGAAGACAGGGAAGACGGAGAATTTTTAAAGACGCTGTATCCTGCAGAGATTATGGAGCTTCAGCTTATGGTTGAGGATAAATGTGATGAACTGGAGTATGACGGAAGCATTATGTTTGATGAATTTCCCGATAAGATAAGGATAAAAAAAGTGGCTGATAAAATAGCAGAGCAGGCGGACAAATACGACAGAAATCTAATAGAGGTGCTTGTGATAAATGAGATGCTCAGAAGACGAATAAGAAGAAGAAACTGTCGTGCGCGAGGCTTTTGTTGATATATTTACAGATATGGGGTAAAATGTATCTGTCAGCGGGAAATAAGCAGTACTGACAGAAAAGGATACGGTATATGAAAAAACAGTTAATTAAATTGGGAATATTATTATTAATATTTATTGGTGTCATTGCCATATATTTTATATCTATATATGAGGAAGAATCGGATGAGGACTTTGTCATGCAGTCGGCGACTCTCCCCATTGTTAACATGGTATACAACGATATGAATATCAATATGCTTCAGGGCTATACCACATACATGGATGGCCAGTATATGCGCGACAGTATAACACCTCTTGAGGAAGGGAGAACCCTTGGAATAACAATCAGGAAGTACGGTAATGTAATTGCTGCCATGTCATATGAGATAAGAACCCTTGATACCAAAAGGCTTATTGATAAGCGGGATATAGATAAATTCGTTACATCCGGTGATAACGTGTATGCCTCGATAGATGTCAGCAGCATTGTGGAGAAAGATACGGAATATCTGCTTATTATCAGGCTTGTGTCTGAGAAACACGGAGATATTTATTACTATACAAGGATAGAGGAGCAGAGTGAATCGGCAGTAAAAAATCATTTGGATTTTGTAACGGCGATGAGTGAAAGTACCCTTGATGAAAATGCTGCAAAAGATTATCTTCCTTATCTTGAACCAAGCAGTGATGCAGACAGTACGAATCTTGCGCATGTGAACATCAATTCAAGCTTTTCTAATTTTACATGGGGAGAACTTCAGGTTAAACGCATTACGGAACCGGTTGTAACCATAAAGGAAATACTTGGTGATGTTGGCTGTTATGAACTGCAGTACAAGGTTAAAGCCGCAAACAGTTACGGTACTGCACAATACTATAACGTTACAGAGTTCTTCCGCGTGAGGGAGGGCGTGGATGTTATGTACCTGTTTGTCTATGAAAGAAGGATGGAACAGATATTTGACGGTACAAACCAGAATGTATCAGCAAAGAGAATAAATCTTGGGTTGGACAGTAATCTGGAGGTGGAGTACTCCTACAGCCCTACAGGAAATTTTGTTAGCTTTGTGAAGGAAAGAAATCTCTGGCTGATGGACATGAAGAAGAATGAGATTGTCAATGTATTCTCCTTTGAGAGCGGCAGTGACAATGATGTCAGAGATGTTTTTGACGAAAACGATATTGAGATTATTTCGACAGATGGTGACGGCAATGTTCTGTTTTTGGTTTATGGATACATGAACAAAGGAAGCCATGAAGGTAAGGTCGGAACAGGATTGTACAAATATGACAGGAATACAAACCTTGTGACAGAGCTCGCGTTTGTTCCGTCAACAAAGCCTTATTATGTACTGAAGGAGTCCATGGGCAAGTTTGCGTATATTAAAGATAACAACCTTCTTTACATGATGCTCGGTGATGCAATTTACACGGTTACGTTTGACAGCAATGAATATGTCCAGCTTGTATCAGGTCTTAGAAAAGGTAACTATATTATAAGTGATGACAAGAATATAATAGCATGGCATGAGAATACCTCGGTCTATGGAGCTGACTCCATAAGAGTAATAAACATCAAGACAGGTGATGATTATATTATACAGGCTGAAGCGGGTGACTATATAAAAACTATAGGATTTATTGAGCATGATCTGATATACGGAACTGCCAGAAAATCAGACCTGTATACCGATGAAATCGGAGATACGGTGTTCCCTATGTACAAGCTGAATGTCATGCTTGAGTCAAAGGAAGACATAGAGAGTTACCAGAAGGATAATGTGTATGTGACAGATGTGTCCATAGAGGGAAATATGCTGAAGCTTGACAGAGTATCCAAGGATGAGGCGGGAAATTTTGTTGCCATAGATAATGACCGCTTTATAAACAAAAATGTAAATGCAAATCCGCTTATAACATTGTCGGTTATAGCAACAGACCTTAAGAAGAAGGAGCTTATACTTAATTTTGCGTATACGGTTACGGCAGATTCCGAGCTTGTAAGAACATATCCTGAGGAGATAGTGTTTATACAGGGAAATTCCTTTGAGATGGTGAAAGACCGGGAAGAGGATAAGAATTTCTATGTATATGGTGACGGGGAACTTAAACTCGTAACAGAAAAAGTATTTGAAGCCATAAATACTGCCTATGACAATTATGGAATTGTTGTGGGCGGAGACGGAAATTATGTCTGGGCAAGAGCAAGTAAAGTCAATAATGTGGGAATAGACATGAAATATATGGTTGGTCAGGGGTACAGTTCTTATAGTGCTGCCGCAGAAATATGGCAGGGAAGTGTACTGGATGTATCAAAGGCATATTACGATACGCTGTTCTACTATGTTACAAAAAGAATGCCGGTGTTTACGATGGTTGACGGACATGGACTTGTCTGCATAGATGGTTACAGCGGATACTCAGGATTAATTAAAACTGTATATATGACAGACCTGACCACGGGAGAAGAGTTTGAAATTGGTTACGGTGAACTTGAAGTGATATATAATAACAACGGAATGAGGTATATGGTCCTCGGCGATTAGCCGTTATGAACGCAAAAAAACAGCCGCTTTGCGGCTGTTTTTTTGTTATGCTAAAACTTCGTTTAACTTTACAACAAGCTCATCAGCATCGATTCCATGAACCATACATGCTTCTTCTAAAGATTCACCCTGAGCAGAAGGGCATCCGAGACAGTGCATTCCTGCATCCAATAAAACAGGAATTGTTCTCTCATCGCCGTTAACGATTTCACCGATAAGCATATCCTTTGTGATTTGCATAATATCTGTAATCTCCTTCCTAAAGTTGTTAATTATTTACCAGTTGGAGCTTCTGTAAAGCCCTCTTGGCAACGATTTTTCTAAAGTGTTCTTTGTAATAGGCTTCATTGGCACTAGTAGCCCTCTCGGCTGTTCCGTATTCAGAAAGTATGTTGCATACTTTGTTAAAGTCTTCAACAGACTGAGTTCCCTTGTTAATGACAAGGTAATATATACCACTGTCATTCGATTTATATAAAGAATTAGAGCCATTGTACATTTCTCTCAGGAGGCTTGATACATCAATAAGAGAATCAAGAGTCGTGAAAGAGAAGACTTTAAGAATGTTCTTTGGTGCCGTGACAACAGCAGATTTTTCCGTTGCAGGCGCAGAAGCTGTGCTCGCTGCTTTCTTTGAAAGAGCCTGTGGAAATGGGATGAAGTTGTCACCTGTTTCATTGGCGGCATTCTTCAGCTCATGCTTAATATGGTTGAACAAGTCAAGCAATTCACCGGTAGATGGCACTGATGAAATAGTATTATCGTCATCAGGAGCTTCTTCGGTATCGATTTCATCCATTGATGGAGCAAATCTTGAAAAACGGGTATCCAGCTCTTCAGGATCCTCGACCTTGGTGATAACAAGCACGATGCAGTCCCCCGAAACAGGAATGGCTTCTATCATAAGAGGAATATCCTCTGCTTCAAATCCGAATTCGTTTGATGCTTGCTGCATCATATCACGAAAAAGGCTCTTGGCTTTTTCAGTGCCGTATGCCAGCTCGCTAAGCTTTATCTGTCTTGAAGCTAAATCTGACCTATTCAAAGTACACTTTATTTGATTGTCATTGATTTTTTCAATTTTCATATAAAGACCTCTTTGTTTTGCTGTGCATATAGTTGTCGCATTATTAGTATAACCCAAAAGGACTTCATATGTAAAGTATTATCTTGTTAAAATTTAAAAAAGTGTTGAAAAAAATTCTAAATATGGTTATAATATCTTTGAGGTTTTCAGGTTGTATGTGATTGTCGGAAGGAGAAAGTTACCGTACAATTAATATTATTTGAAAAATACAGGGTAGAGAGTATTGTTTATGAGTCCGATACTGCTACCGTATATACCGCCACACATATTCAGATGGCGGTGGTCAGAATCATAAAAAAGATTCTAAAAAAATCTATACATCAAGACAGTTTTTATTCGGAGATTAATATTCTAAAGAGTATAAGACATCCCAATATTCCAATTATATATGATGTAGAGGAAGATGCTCTGGCATATTATATTATAGAGGAGTATATAGAGGGAAAAACACTTTCACAGTACATTGCTGAGAGGGGGGCCTTATCTCAGGATGAAGCAGTTTCAATCGGGATAAAAATCTGTGAGATTATATCTTTTTTACATGGTCAGAAGCCTGTACCGGTTTTATTTTTGGATGTGCATCCCAAAAATATTCTAATAAATAATGACAAAATCTTTCTGGTTGATTTTGGCAGTTCTTTCTTTTCGGATGAGACGGAAAAGAGGAGATTTCTGATGGGGTCTGTCGGATATGCTGCACCTGAGCAGTACCGATATGACGCACTGGATGAGAGAACTGATATCTATGGTATAGGCGCGGTGCTGTTTTTTATGGTTACAGGAAAAAGCTGTGGGCAAAATGGCACCATATCTTTGAAATTTCCCAATAATATTTCAGGAAAATACAGAATGGTTGTAATGCAGTGTGTATCAAATGACAGAAACGGACGTTTCAGGTCAGTTGATATGATTGCAGAAAATTTGAGAGAATTAATAAAAAATGACGAAGCATACAACTTTACTGACAGACCTCAAATTATTTCGGTTGCGGGTACACAGACACGTATCGGTACAACCCACATAAGTATTGCATTGGCATCATTTTTGGCTTCTAAAGGCTGTAAGGTAATCTACGAGGAGATGAATGAATCAAATCATCTCAGAATGATAGCCAGACGGCGCAGACTAAAATATGAGAACGGATTCTTTTATAAAGACAGTCTCATGTTGAAACCTTCATACGGACCTCAGGTGCAGCTTTGTATGGAATGCAGTTATATTGTGAGGGACTATGGGTGTCTTCATGGCGATTTGGAGCCGGAAGGAGATATGGTTTTACTTCTGGCAGGTGCAAAGGAGTGGGAAATAGAAAACTCCTGCACGGTTTGCAGCAGATACCTTGAAGAGAGCAAAGAAACCGGAAAAAACCACAAGATACATTTCCTTTGTAATATGTCACATTATGACGAGTCAAAGGAACTATGGAGAATGGTTGGCAATATAGGCACGGATGTACCATTTATAAGTGATATTTTTTGTGCGGATACCGTGACGGAAAATTTTTTTAGGGAGCTTACGCAGGCTCTTGGAATAGAGTGTGAAGGAGGTGGATTATATAAGAAAAAAACAAGGTTGTTTGGAAGAACTGCGAAGAAAACAGGAAACAGTCGTAATAGGAATAATCGGAGTTCACAGCGGAGCCGGTGCAACCACAATGTCGGTATCCATGGCTAATTATGTGTCCGCATTTTTAAAAAAGAGCGTAGCAGTATATGAGTATAATGAAAAAAATCATTTTGCCGTAATGGGTGATTTGTTTTTTGGTGAGCAGATGACAGGCGAAGGCCGTGGTGCGTACACCTATAAGAAAACAGATTATTATTGCAGGAACAGTACGGACATTGTGAGGCTGGAGCAGGATTGTTATGATACGGTGATTATTGATTTTGGAAGCAGGACGGCGTCAATCGGCGAATTTTTAAGATGCAGGCATAAGATTGTAATGAGTGCACTTGAACCGTGGCATTATGCAAGGTATGAAAAGTTCTGCAGGGATATATCGGAATATGCCGGAAGTGATGCATGCCTTCATATTCTTCACGGCGACAGTGCTGATATAACAGGTGCAAGCCGCAGGCTTGGAGTATGTGCGGTGAAACGTCCGGTCATAGATAATCCGTTTGTTGTTAATACAGAATTGATTAAATTTTTTCAGACCTTGTTTTAGGAGGAAGAAGATGACGGTAATACATCAAATCAAAAAGAAAGAAAAAATGAAAGTAAAGGCAGTAATCGGCGTTGCACTGGTATTGGCGGCAATTGTAATTTCGGCAGTAGTGGTGGCACTGGTTACAGGCTCTTCAGGCAAATCAGATAATATGACCGTGCAGGAAGCGACAACAGTTTACTTTGAACAATTGTCTGCAGAGGACAGTGATGTCATGGATTTGCAGGAGAGTATTGACGGCTGTCAGGAGTACTATATTGATTATGTTTTCGTAGCTGAAAATCAGGATTTATCAGGACTTCTTGACATTCACATACGGTTTCCGGACGGTGAAGACTATATAGTTGCGTCAGGAAAAAGAGTCACAGAAAAAGCAGGAGAGGGATTTTATATGTTTCTGGATGACAGAGATGTACATATGCTCTCTTCCGCACGGACAGACAGGGATGTGTATGAAGGTACACAACTTTATCTGTCATCATACAACTTTGAAGGACAGGAAGATAATGCAGCGGACTATCCTTGGAATATATATGTCATGTCATCCTTTGAAGCGGCGGAAGGCACTTCGGAGGAGATATATGGCAGAAGGATGCAGCTTGAGGAAAATCTTCTTGCTTTCATGAATCAGGCATTACAAAAATAACAGCCGCAGGGATTATGCTGACAGCATTTAATTCATCACAACTTCGGTATAATGTTACCCAAATGTATTAAAGAATAATTATATTAAAGAAAGGAGAAGTGGGGGCAGAACGGATATTACTTAAAAATGATTTAAGAGACAGATAAGAAAAGAAAGAAAATAATATACAAGGAGGTAAAGAGGATAAAATTTGAATGATTTACTTCTAAATAAGAAGATTACACAAACAACACAATAAAGATAATAAAGGGACCGTGCAAAGGGGTTTGCACGGTCTTTAAAATTTGGTATAATGGTTATTATTCGTAGCGATGGGTTTTACGAATGCAGGTAGAAGGAATATGAACAGAACAAAGACTTATGGAGGAATAAAAGTGAAATTAAGCTTTAATGTCAGGAAAATACTTGCGGTATCCTGTGTGTGTGCTTCCGTCATGATGACAGCGGCATGCAGTGAATCGTTAGATGAAAATACAAAGTATACAGATCTGTATGGATATTATTCCATACATAATATCGGTGGAAATTCAGGAGCGGCTGTTATCATAGACGGTACAAATGTAGGGACATGTATGGTTGCAGACGGTGAATATTTTGTTGCCTATGAGAATGTAAGGGAATATATGGATGACCGTTTTTACTGGGATGAGACGGAAAAGATACTTACATATGCATCATCGCGCCATGTATATGATGTTGTACCGGGAAGCACTGAGTATACAACGGATGGAGCAGCACAGCAACACAGCGGAGTTATTTTGTATGAGGTGGATGAGAAAGCATATATCAATGTCAGATTTGTAAAACTGATGAATAATTTTATTAATATAGATATATACAGCAACCCGGAAAGAGTGGTAATAAGCACACTAAAAAATGCTGATGTGGTGGTAACTGCTGAAGCGGCAAAGCTTCGTACCGATGCAGGAGTCGGAAATGAGATAGTGGCTGATGTAGGGAAAAACGAAGAATTGTATTTGCTGGAAGAACAGGAAAAGTGGTCATGTGTATACAGTAAGGACGGCATGATAGGATATGTTGAGAACAGTAAACTGACCGAGCCGTCAACAAGGGAAATTGCCCACGAGCAGTCATGGCTTGACACAGAACCATATACCTATTTTTCAAAAGATAACAAAATCTGTCTGGGATGGCATCAGATGGAGTCAGAAGCAGGTAATGATTCCTTTGCAAGCGTGACTTCAGAAGCAGGGGAGCTTAACGTAATATCTCCTACATGGTTCAAACTTACCGACAGCTACGGAGGAATAAGCTCGCTGGCGTCAAGGAATTATGTAAATAAAGCTCATAACAACAATATGGAGGTATGGGCATTAGTCAATGATTTTAATTGCGATGAGCAGGGAAATTATTTTGTAAATCAGGTAGTTCCCGTAACATCCTCAAGAAGAAATCTCATTGAAAATATTATGGCTGAGGCAGAAGCTTGCGGAATGGACGGAATAAATATTGACTTTGAGATGGTGAGAAAAGCCTCGTCTGAGGGATATGTTCAGTTTATAAGAGAGCTGGCAATAAGGTGTGATGAGGCAGGTATTGTTCTCTCTGTTGATATGTATACACCGACTGAGAGCAATCGTTATTATGACAGACAGTCTGTGGGGGAAGCTGCAGATTATGTTATTGTAATGGGATATGATGAACACTGGGCAGGCTGCGGTCAGGCGGGAAGTGTAGCGTCGCTTCCTTTTGTTACAAACGGAATACTAAATACCCTTTCTGAGGTTCCGGCAGAGAGAGTCATAAATGCAGTTCCGTTTTATACAAGAGTGTGGTATGAGGATGAGATTGAAAATGCACCGGAAAATTCAATTATAGTTGAGGACAGTGTCAATGGCGATTATGCCCTGAGCAGTAAGGCTGTAGGTATGGATAATGCAAAGGAACTTTTAAAGAGTAACGGTGCAAATTTAGTATGGATGGAAGAACTTGGACAGTATTACGGAGAATACTATGCGGAAGAAAGACTTGCAAGAGTATGGCTTGAAGATAAGGAATCACTTTCGGCAAAACTTGGTGTCATGAAGCGGAACAATCTTGCCGGAGTGGCCTGTTGGAAACTTGGTCTTGAATCGGAAGAAGCATGGGAAGCAATAGGTGAATTCCTAAAGTAAATTTATTTATAGAATCTATATTACACTTTATGTAAAACAGGGTGTTCTACACGGAATGCAATGGGAATATCATATACAGAGTAGGTTCATTGCGGTGTAATATGTATGAATAAAAGTAATAAGCTTGTGATTCTGATGTCGGTTGTACTGTTGTTTGCGGTCTTTGTTGTGACAAAGCTTTTTTGTTCGGATGATGATAACCGGGATGATATAAAGCATGATTCAGAAGCTGAAAAAGACAATACGGAAAACAATACTGAATATAAGGCAGTCGTTGTGCTTGATGCCGGTCATGGCGGTGCAGATCCGGGAAAAGTAGGTGTGGACGGCCAGTTAGAGAAGGATATTAACCTTCAGATTACATTGAAACTGAAGGAGATTCTTGAAAAAGATGAAGAGTTTAAGATTAAAGTAATACTTACAAGGACGGATGATAACGGTCTGTACAGTGAATCTGATTCTAACAAAAAGATAGCGGATATGAAAAAAAGATGTGAGATTGCCAATACATCAGGTGCAGACATTGTCGTAAGCATACATCAGAACAGCTATCATTCTTCGGCAGTGAAGGGCGCCCAGGTCTTTTATTATAAAGGTTCGGAAAAAGGAAAGCTTCTTGCGGGAAATATACAGAATAAACTGGTGGAGGAATTGGCAGAAGGAGAAAAGGGCAGGGTGGAGAAGGCAAATGACAACTATTACCTGCTTTTAAACGTTGACAGTCCTGCCGTAATTGTAGAATGCGGATTTTTGTCAAATCCCGGCGAGGCGGCAGCCCTTGCTGACAGTACATATCAGGAGCGCATCGCTGTTGCCGTTGCAGACGGAATAAAAGAGTATCTGGGTGCAGTACAGTGAGTAGCCGCATTATTGCTCATGGGATTTGATAATATGTCTTACCTCTTTATAAAGATAAGGTTTTAACTTGTCAAGGGATACAGGTTCATCATACAGAATGGCACTGTAGCATGTAGAACTGACAAGCTCTATAATCATAAACAGCATAATTTCAGGGTCAACAAAATTCCTGTCAGAATCATTGAGCATTTTTGTATATATTTTAAGAAAATCTATATCATCATCATTTCTCTTTTCGATAAGTGCAGTTTTGAAAAAGCCCCAGCTCAGATTTTTGCTTATGAATGTCAGCAGAAATTTGTCCTGGGCGAGTTGTTGTATAATCTGGTCAACCATAAATACTATTTTGTCTTCTACGTTTTCTATATCGGTTTTACCCAATGCATCATAGGCAGTGCCGAATACCTGGCTGGCCTTGTGGGAAATCAGAAAATTTCTTATGTCATATTTGTCGCGAAAATACAGGTAAAATGTTCCTTTTGCAACACCTGCTTTGTTTACAATATCTGAAATGGAGGTTTCATTGATACCTTTTGATGAAAATAAATCAAAAGCAGTATTAAGAAGAGCCTCCCTTTTTTGTTTTTTATTTAAATCAACTTTTCCCATAAGATGCTCCCAATGTGATTTTTAATGTGTTTCACAGCATATATTATATTTAAAATGACTAAAAGTCAATTATTTTTTACAAAAGTATTGACCAACGGTCATTTTTGTGATATAACACCCTAAAACAAATGACCAACAGTCATTTTATTAAAAACAAGGAGGAGCTTATGATTAAATTAGCGAAAAAAATAGTAAAGTTCAGAGTGCCTATTTTGGTAATGTCATTGATTTTACTTATTCCTTCTGCATTTGGTTACATAAACACGAGAGTCAATTATGACATTCTTGCTTATCTGCCTGATGACATTGAGACAATGGAGGGACAGGACATTCTGGTAAATGAATTTGGAACAGGAGCTTTTTCATTATTTATGGTGGAGGGCATGGAAAACAAAGATGTTTCGGCACTCATTGATAGAATACGGGATGTTGACCATGTAGAGAAGGTTATCTGGTATGATTCACTGATGGATATTTCAGTACCGATGGATATTCTGCCTGACAATCTGAAAGAAGCATTTAATTCAGAAAATTCGACTCTTATGGCAATTATTTTTGATGAGACAACTTCCGCAGACGGAACAATGGATGCTATTGAGGAAATAAGACGCATAGCCGGAAAGCAGTGTTTCTTGAGCGGTATGTCGGCGGTTGTCACGGACACAAAGAATCTTTCTGAAAAGGAGACACCGATATACGTTATTATTGCGATTATCTGCTCGGTGATAGTTTTGAGTCTTACCATGGATTCGTTCCTCATTCCTGTGTTTTTCTTATTAAGTATAGGAATTGCCATTGTTTATAATCTTGGAACCAATATTTTTATGGGAGAGATTTCTTATATAACAAAGGCACTCAGCGCGGTGCTTCAGCTTGGAGTCACAATGGATTATTCGATTTTCCTATGGCACAGCTACAAGGAATATCAGACAAGATATGATGGGGATAAAGAGAGGGCCATGGCTCATGCAATTTCCAACACATTTACATCCGTTGTGGGAAGTTCGATTACAACAGTAGCAGGATTTATTGCGCTGTGCTTTATGAGTTTTACATTGGGACTTGATTTGGGAATTGTCATGGCAAAAGGAGTTATTTTTGGCGTAATCTGTTGCGTAACCGTTCTCCCGTCAATGATACTTATATTTGACAAGGCAATAGAAAAGACATCACACAGACTATTACTTCCTGAGATAAAAAGTCTTTCAAACTTTGTGACAAAACATTACATCATATTTGTTGTACTTTTTATAGTACTGATGATACCTGCGGTATACGGAAATAATAACACAAGTGTATATTACAATCTTGATGAGACACTTCCGAAAGATTTGGATTCCATCATAGCAAATATAAAGCTTCAGGAAGAGTACAACATGAACAGCACACACATGCTTCTTGTGGACAGCAGTCTTTCGTCATCAGATGTATGCAAGATGTCAGACGAGATAGAGAAACTCGATGGTATCAAGGCAGTGTTGGGTATAGACACCGTTGTCGGACCGACCATACCGGGGGATATGATTCCTGCTTCCATAAGGGAGGTTTTGGAAAATGAAAATTACAAGCTGTTACTTGTAATGTCGGAGTACAAGGTAGCCAGTGATGAGGTAAACAGACAGTGTGATGCCATATCACAGATTATTAAATCATATGATAAAGATAACATGCTTGTGGGGGAGGCACCGTGTACGAAAGATCTTATAGAGATAACAGACAGAGATTTTAAGATTGTAAGTGCAGTTTCAATAGGGGCCATATTTGTAATTATACTTGTTTTGTTCAGGTCGGTTTCAATTCCTGTTATTCTGGTGGCAGTAATTGAGTTTGCCATATTTATTAATATGGGTATTCCGTACTATACAGGAACAGAGCTTCCGTTTATTGCATCGATTGTTATAGGAACTATACAGCTTGGAGCTACGGTTGATTATGCAATACTTATGACAACGAGATACAGGAAAGAAAGAAATCTTGGACATGAAAAGAGAGAGGCAATAGAGACAGCCCATAAGGCATCAATCCAGTCGGTAATCGTAAGTGCGTTAAGCTTTTTTGCGGCAACGTTTGGTGTAGGAATGTACTCGGATATAGATATGATAAGTTCACTGTGTACTCTTATGGCACGGGGAGCAATAATCAGTATGGTTATAGTTTTACTTGTCCTTCCGTCTATGTTCATGGTATTTGACAAAGTTATATGTAAGACGAGTATGGGGTTTGGTGTTAAAAGGGAAAATAAACAAAGTTAATTGTAAGCCGCTAAGGCGGCAGAACGGAGGTCAATATGAAGCATTATAATATAGTAAAAAAAGCAGTTTCAGTAGGACTTGTTGCTGTTATTGGAACAACACTTCTCACAGGATGTTCACAGGCAGACAATGAACAAAAAGAAAATACATTTAAACCGGAGAAGGAAAATTATGAGATTGCAGCAGGTTCCGGCTTTGGATACAAGGATGAGACGGTTTATGTCACGACTGACGGCAACGGAAAAGTGACAGATATCACGGTTTCAGAATGGCTAAAGAATATGGACAATATTGGTGAGCTTAAGGATGCAACAAATCTTAAGGACATCGCAAATGTAAAGGGCTACGAAGATTTTTCAGTAGCAGATGGCGTAGTTACATTTAAAACAGATGGAAGAGATGTTTACTATCAGGGAAAGGCAGAAAATGATGCCAAGCTTCCTGTAGGTATGAACATTACTTACACACTTGATGGAAATAAAGTAACATCTGAGGAGTTAAAAGGAAAGAGCGGCCATCTTGTTATGACAATCAATTATGAAGCTCTTGAGAAGAAGACAGCAACAATCAAAGGTGAAGAGAAAGATATATATATTCCTTTTCTTGCTGTAACAGGAATGATTCTTTCTACAGATAAATTTGACAATGTAGTAATCGATAACGGAACAATCATTTCAAATGGTAATCATATAATAGCAGTTGGTTACGGTATGCCGGGTCTGGCTGAGAACTTTGAAGTGGAAGATGCTTCAACAGTTACAGTGGAAGCTGATGTGAAAGATTACGAAGTATCTGTTATGATGACAATGGTTACAAATTCATTGTTTATGAGCACAGACACAACAGAACTTGATGATTCAGTGACAAAGTTCTTATCACGTTTTGGCGAGCTTACAGATGGTGCAGCACAGCTTGATGAGGGTGCAACAGCATTAAGCGTAGGTTCAGCTCAGTTAAAAGATGGTGTTTCAAAAATCAATATTGGTATAAAGACAGTAAAGAAAAACATAGGAACATTAAATCAGGGAATGTCACAGGCATACAATGGTGCTGCTACACTTAGCGGAAAAGTGCAGGAGCTTACTGCAGGTGCAGAAAAACTTCAAGCAGGTGCAGCACAGCTTGGCGACGGTGTAGATAAGCTTGTAAGTGAGATGGGCAAATTAAGTGCTACAATTGATGAGACAGTTAAGCAGTATGGTGCTTTTATTGCTCAGAACAAAACGCAGATTGAACAGCTTAAGGGTGCCATCGTAGCAGGATATCCCGGATATGCAACTATGGATAATCTCGATAAAATCGCAAAGTTCCATCAAGCAGAAGGTGCTTACGCAGCACTCACAACTATCAAGTCGCAGTTAGATGCAAAGGATGCAAACGGTAAAACTGTTATAGAAAACCTTCAGTTATTGGCAGCAGGTTCTGAGGAACTTAAAAACGGTTCGGTAGCACTTACAGAGGGTGCAAAGCAACTTTATGAGTCAGGTACAAAGGTATTAGTTGGTGCTTTAAAGCAGTTAGCTGATGGCTGTGCAGCACTTGATACAGGAATGGATGAGCTTGTAGCAGGAGGTGATGACCTTGAAGCCGGAGCAATAAAGTTAAATGACGGTGCAGTAGAACTTGCAGCCGGTATCAATACAATCGCTACAAATATTCCTAAGATGGTCGAAAAGGTTAAGGAGTCTATGTCAGGAGAACCAGAGAAGATGGTCGCATATCTTGACGAGATGGTAAAGGCAACTAAAGAATACAAGTCATTCACGGATATGGATGAGACACAGAATGGTGAAGTTAAGTTTATCATCAAGACAAAATAATACAAATGGACAATTGTTATTAATGATGTTATACTGATATAGGTTTTAAACATGTTATATATAAAAACCAATGGATGAGAATAACAATAGGAGGCAGCGAAATGAACAAATTAGAGCTTCAGAAAACAGCAAATGAGGTTCGTAAAGGTATTGTAACTGCTGTACACAGTGCAAAGGCGGGACATCCGGGCGGATCACTTTCAGCAGCAGACGTTTTTACTTATTTGTATTTTGAGGAGATGAATGTTGACCCAAAGAATCCAAAGAAGGCAGACAGAGACAGATTTGTGCTTTCAAAGGGACACACGGCACCGGGACTTTATTCAGCTCTCGCATTGAAAGGATTTTTTCCTGTTGAGGATTTAAAGACACTTCGTCACATTGGTTCTTATTTACAGGGCCATCCTGATATGAAACATATTCCGGGCATTGATATGTCTTCAGGTTCTCTTGGACAGGGCATCTCAGCGGCAGTGGGAATGGCTCTCTCAGCAAAGTTGAGCAATGACTCATACAGAGTATATACACTTCTTGGTGACGGTGAAATCCAGGAAGGTCAGGTGTGGGAGGCAGCAATGTTTGCCGGACACAGAAAGCTCGATAATCTTGTTGTTATTGTTGACAACAATGGTTTACAGATAGACGGTAAAGTAGATGACGTATGTTCACCATATCCGATTGGTGATAAGTTCAAGGCATTTAATTTCCATGTAGTTGAGGATGTTGATGCTCATGATTTTGATGCACTCAAGGCCGCATTCGATGAGGCAAAGGCAACTAAGGGTGTGCCTACAGCTATTATTCTTAAGAGTATTAAGGGTAAGGGCGTTTCGTTCATGGAAAATAATGCAGGCTGGCACGGCAAGGCTCCTAATGATGAGGAGTACGAAAAGGCAATGGCAGAATTAGAGAAAGCAGGTGAAGCATTATGTCAGAAGTAGTTAAGATTGCAACAAGAGAAAGTTACGGCAATGCACTTGTTGAATGTGGTAAGGAGTACGAGAATCTTGTAGTTTTAGACGCAGACCTGGCTGCTGCTACAAAGACTGAAATATTTAAAAAAGCTTTCCCTGAACGTCATATAGACTGCGGTATTGCAGAGTGTAACATGGTGGGTATCGCGGCAGGACTTGCATCTACAGGTAAGATTCCTTTTGTAAGTTCATTCGCAATGTTTGCGGCAGGACGTGCTTTTGAGCAGATTCGTAACTCAGTTGCATATCCGCATTTAAATGTAAAGATAGGTGCAACACATGCAGGTATATCTGTAGGCGAGGATGGTGCAACACATCAGTGTAATGAGGATATTGCTCTTATGAGAGCTATTCCGGGAATGGTTGTAATAAATCCGGCTGATGATGTGGAGGCAAAGGCTGCTGTAAGGGCAGCTATTGAGCATGACGGACCTGTATATTTAAGATTCGGACGTCTTGCAACACCTGTAATCAACGACAGACCTGATTATAAGTTTGAACTTGGCAAGGGTGTTGTTCTCCGCGAGGGCAAGGATATGACAATTATAGCAACAGGACTTTGTGTGGCTGAGTCACTTGCAGCGGCAGAGAAACTTGCAGCAGACGGAATATCTGCAAAGGTAATAAATATCCATACCATTAAGCCATTAGATGAGGAACTTGTGGTTGCAGCAGCAAAGGAAACAGGCAAGGTTGTAACAGTTGAGGAGCATTCGGTAATCGGCGGAC
>JBGVOL010000077.1:0-20587 GCA_045126475.1 Lachnospiraceae bacterium
CGTTTTTACTTGAATAAGTATCTAAAACTTTCTTCATCAAAACTTCCTCCTGTAAAGCAGTAAAAATCATATTATTTGGACGTCCTATAATAAGCCTAAGTGAATTAAAAATTAATTTCAATAGTTTTTTCAAAAAAAAGATATCTAAGTTAATAGACATCTTTTTCACTCCGTATAATTCAAATCTTCAGTTGCTTTCAATCTCTCCGCAAGACTGAAATTTTGCATATTCTTAATCCGACTATAACGTTGAAAAAACATTGTTGCCCCTAGCTTTCCAATAGTTTATTCACCAATTCCACACATTTATTAAACTTAGTAAGATAATCCCCCTCAATATATTCAAAATTCTTTCCATGTGAATTATATATCGTTGCTAACATCTCACGATACACAGGACGATTATCACGAATCTCTTCACTACGGTCTCCATCTTGTACCCATTTTACATCCGGAGCCAAAAAAAATATCAGATCATAACTGTTTATTGCGTCAATTGCATCCGCTAACTTTATATTCTCCTCATCTCCCTCAAGAAATCTTAAATAAAACTGAGTTATAAGACAATCTGTATCACAAAAAAGAACCTTGTTACTATTTTCAACAGCTTTTATTTCATTCATTTTTTGCACTAAAAGAATTTCTGTAAAGTCCGCATTCAACATCATTGTATCTGTGCCGGATTTCTCCGACAGTTCCCTGCCTGCTTCTTCAATATAATTCGTATTATAGTAATTCGCAAGATTTACTGTCATCACGGACTTTCCTGAACTCTCCAAACCAATTATTAAAACCTTCTTTACATAATAGGGTTTTACAAAATTCGGTAGCCAATTCCAATGCTTGTAAATGTTTTTTCTAAGTTCCGTAGAATTCATCTCATTTCTCTCGAACACGTAAAACTTGCTATCCGGATAATTCACATTCCAAAAACTATTCGCATCGTAATCAGAACCACAAAATACAACGTCAATCGGTTCTCCTATTTCCTTCTTAATATATTCCGAATCCACCTTTGAAGCTTCCAATGTATACTCTGATTTATCGGTACAACTATCATATAGAATCATTATTTTTACATTACCTATATGTTTCGTTGCCTGATACAACCAACGATAGCGCATTTTGTAGTCAATCTCATCTCTATTCGTACCTACACTCAAAACTACATAAAGCTTTTCGCACATGCATGCAGCCTTAATAATACACTGCAGATGTCCGCTATGCATAGGATTAAAAGATCCGCCGTACATTCCTACTTTATACATATTTCCGCTCACTCCTCAATCAAATTTTCTTTTGTATCTTTTACCCATTTTAAAAGCATAACAATTGCGTTAATTAAGTAAATTAACCACATTAAAACAGTTGCTATATCGCCAGTTCCGTTTATAAATGCATACGTCCACATAATAACCGTAACTACATCTACAATAATCCATAATACCCACTGTTCCATATATCTCTTCACACAAAGAAATTGAGCAAATATCGAAAATACAGTGCTCATAGAATCAATGAAAGGCAACGTACCATTCAGAAGCTTAAGAACAACGCCGTATCCTAATGTTCCCATTATCACACAACTGTAGGCTACTATACTATTTTTCCGAGAAAGACGCTTTTTTAATACTTCCTCTGTTTGTTTATCCATATTTTTAGACCACATATACATACCAACAAAATTCATCGGAACATAATAAATAAGGTTCAGCATTACTTCCCCCCAATATCTGGCTTTCCATGCTACAATTGCATATAACACAGTATTTATGGTTCCAAACCAAAAACTGGATAATTTTCCCTTGCCTGTGAGAATCACACACCATATTCCAGTGAGTGCCGCCACAATACCGATTACCGAATCTTTCCAATAAACAGATACTCCCAAAATAACTGTCGTTGCAATAAGCAACCAAATTATCTCCCACTTTTTCCAGCCTGTCAGTTCTCTATTTATTCTTTCTTTTATCTTACTCATATGTTCCCCCTATGTATATACAACCTCACTGTAAACTTCCGATTTGTCTATTTCTGCAAATTGAGAATTCGTCAAAATGAAACCTTAAAGATTTTTTTCATAACATATCTCTGTTGGCTCAATGTTTGACTTCGTCTTTCCGTCGGTTGCAAATCCATGTGCTTCATAGAACCGTCTTGCTCTTACATTATCCTCAAAAACCCAAGCATAACCTTTGTATAACCTGCAGCTGCAATATCACGCAGTACGGCATCCATCATCTTACTTCCGTAACCTTTTCGCCACCGGTTCTGCAAACTATGAATACAAATGAGTTCGGCATAGCCAGGCATATCATTTTCACGAGTAGCATCCCACCATGCGATACAATGTGGGGTTCCTTCAACTAGTTCAACTTGCACATCTTCCTAACAGTATTTGCTGTTCTTATTGTCAGTTTCTCCGCTATGCCTGCACCGGCAGTCTTCTTCCACCAATTACATTTTTGATATGCTTTTCTATCAAATGTCCAAAAGATTACATCGTCAAAGACTTCAATTGTTTCCAAACCCTTTGATGGTTGTCCTACCAAATCACATATTTCTTCTGCTGTATCCGAAGACAAAATGAATATCAGATTATCATACTGATCTTTGTCCTCTGTCCCCCACCATTTGGGAGCGTTTTCAAGAATATCTTCAAGGTGTTCCCTATCAATAATATACACAGAAATCGACAATCCGAATTCTTTATAAATCATCTCTTCAATACTGTGCTTAAGCTCTGCTATATTGTCATTTTCAGAACTAAAAATAACATTACCACTGTTTAAATATGTAGAAACATCAGTGAAATTTATTTGTTCAAATTTTTCTTTCAGTTCAGACATTACTATCTTGTTTTTACCACTTATATTAATTCCTCTAAGGAATGCTATATACATTTACTATTTCACCTCAACAAGTTCAATCGCAAAGTTTAATTCCTTACCTGCCATCTCATGATTTGCATCAAATGTAATTGTTGTATCATCCTTTGCTGTAACTTTTACCGGGAATGGCTGGCCAAAAGCATTTGAAAGGTACACCTGCTGTCCTACGTTTAATTCTTCTGAGCCCGGCATCTGACTAATCTCTACTGTAAATATAGCCTCAGGGTCAGGCATTCCGTATGCTTCTTCAGGCATCAGATGAATGTCTGTTGTCTGTCCGACCTCCATATCAGCAACAGCTTTGTCAAATCCGCGAATCATCATTCCCGCACCGCAGATAAATTCAAGTGGTTCACCGCGATCATACGAAGAATCAAACTGAACTCCATCGTTAAATGTTCCCCTGTAATGTACCTTACAGGTCTTACCAACATTTTTTCCTGTTATGGATGAATGACATGCTCCGCCGCAAGAATGACCATCTTCGCGATTTCCGCATGAACGTCCTTCTTCATGATTACCACAGGAATGTCCCTCTCCATGATGATTGCATGTAACTCCTGCATTGACAAGTTCACCTTTTAAGTAACTTTCAACCACTGCATCCACATCACCGCTTGCTCCGGCACATAACTCAATACCATTTTCCGCAAGTGCAGCCTGTGCTCCTCCACCAATGCCTCCGCAAATAAGTACGTCAATTTTGTTTTCCGAAAGAAGTCCTGCCAGTGCACCGTGACCTGCACCATTTGAACCGATTACTTCACTGGAAATAATCTTATTATCCTCCACCTCATATACCTTAAAATTCTCTGTTTTTCCAAAATGCTGAAATACCTGTCCGTTATCATATGTTACTGCTATTCTTTTCATTCCTTTAATTCTCCTTTTCTCTTATCACGCCATTTTCATCTATCTCAATGTTTATTGAAATAGATTCCAGGTACGAGAATATCCTTTCCTTCTCCGACTCATCTTTCGCTATGGTCGTCTTTGCATCCTTATGAACTGCCGGAACTACCGACACCTCCAGCTTATCACTGTCCGAATCTCCCGAAAAATGTAGCTGTAACAGAACTGTGTCTTCTGTATATTCATCAAACCAGTAATTGCCTATGCTGTATATTATCGGCTTACCTTTATAATATTCAATTCCCTGCAGACAGTGTGGATGTGTACCCACAATTACATCTGCACCTGCGTCAATATACTGCTTTGCCGTATCAATCTGTACATCTTCCAGAACATTACTTCGCTCTGTTCCCCAATGAACATTTGCTATTACAAAGTCAGCATTTGCATCTGCTTCGCGTATAACCTGAAGGAACAGCTCCGGATCATAACATTTAAGTATTCCCGGGGAATCTTCTGTTGCTTGTGGCGTCCTCACATTTTTTTCTGCCCGCGATGCAGCCACATAAGCAATAATTTTCCCGTCAATCTCTACATATACAGGCTTCATTGCCTCCTCAAGATTCCTACCCGCTCCGAAGTATTCTATTCCTGCATCGTTCAAAGTATCAAGGGTATCAATCATGGCATCGGGGCCATAGTCATAAACATGATTATTGGCAAGAAGAACAATGTCCGCACCCATTTCGTGAAGATATTTCACTCTTGTCGGGTCCGCCCTGAAATGCCACAATTTATTGGGTATGGGTTCTCCTCTTGTGCTGTAGGTAAACTCATTGTTTACACACATATAGTCCGCATCATTCATTATCTTCAGAAGTTCCGGTGATATACAGTCCTTCAATCCATTTGGACTTGCATCCAGAAGCTTTGTTGTCACCGCGTTTTCCTCAAGGCTGATGTCTCCTGCAAAACAGAGTGTGAAATCATAAATTCCGGCATCAACTGTTGTGGGCTCCTCTGTTGTTGGTTCTTCTGTTGTTGTTTCCCGCTGAGTAGTTGTTGCTTTATCTTTTCTCTCAGTTTCTTTTCCCCCGACAGGCACAGCATCATCGCCGCCGAAACATCCCCCAAGGATAATCACCATCAAAAACTCCGCCATCAATAATCTGAACTTCTTCATCTGTACCTCTCCCCTCTGTAACTTTAAGATGCTGCGATATAACGCCTATGCAGATTACTTTTCTTCAAGATACTTCTTTACATACTTTCCTGTATAAGATGCAGGATTCTTTGCCACTTCCTCAGGAGTACCTTTTGCCACTACCGTTCCTCCCTTATCTCCGCCTTCAGGTCCTATATCTATAATATAGTCTGCGACTTTGATAACGTCAAGATTATGCTCAATGACTACAACCGTATTGCCACCGTCAGAAAGTCGTCTTAATATTTCAACAAGCTTGTGTACGTCCGCAAAATGAAGTCCGGTTGTAGGTTCATCAAGAATATAAATTGTCTTACCCGTGTCACGTTTACTAAGCTCTGTGGCAAGCTTTACTCTCTGTGCCTCACCGCCTGAAAGAGTTGTCGATGGCTGTCCGAGCTTTATATATGACAGTCCGACATCATTCAATGTAGCAATCTTTCTGTATATTGACTGCTGATTTTCAAAGAAATGCATAGCTTCTTCCACAGTCATGTCAAGCACTTCAAATATATTCTTTCCCTTATACTTAACCTCAAGTGTCTCTCTGTTGTACCGCTTACCTCCACACACTTCGCAAGGTACATACACGTCAGGAAGAAAGTGCATTTCAATCTTAATAATACCATCACCTGAGCAGGCCTCACATCTTCCGCCCTTTGTATTAAAGCTGAATCTTCCTTTCTTGTATCCTCTGGCTTTTGCTTCTGCCGTAGCTGCAAAAAGGTCTCGTATCTGGTCAAACACGCCTGTGTATGTGGCAGGATTGGATCTTGGTGTACGTCCGATAGGCGACTGGTCTATGTCGATGACCTTATCAAGATTCTCCACTCCCAGAATTTCCTTGTGTTCGCCGGGAATAGTCTTTGCCCTGTTAAGCTTCTTTGCAAGACTCTTATAAAGTATCTCATTTACAAGAGAACTCTTTCCTGAGCCGGAAACACCTGTAACACAGGTCATTATTCCAAGAGGAATGTCAACATCAATATTCTTAAGGTTATTCTGTTTTGCGCCTATAACCTTAAGATATCCTGTAGGCTTTCTTCTTTCCTTAGGCACAGGAATCTTTATCTTTCCACTAAGGTAAGCACCTGTCACCGATTTAGGGTTCTTCATTATTTCTTCCGCAGTGCCTACCGCTATCACTTCTCCGCCATGCTCACCTGCTCCGGGACCGATATCCACAATATAGTCAGCGGCAAACATTGTATCCTCATCATGCTCTACTACAAGCAATGTATTTCCAAGGTCTCTCAAATGATTGAGAGTACCGAGAAGCTTATCGTTATCCCTCTGATGAAGTCCGATACTCGGTTCATCAAGTATATATGTCACACCTACAAGTCCTGAACCAATCTGTGTGGCAAGACGTATTCTTTGAGCCTCACCACCTGAAAGTGAAGCAGTAGCACGGGTCAGTGTCAGATAATCAAGTCCTACATCCACAAGAAATCCCACTCTTGCCCTAATTTCCTTTAATACCTGACCTCCTATAAATTGCTGACGTTCGGTAAGCTCCATATTATTAAGATAATCCTGTAAATCTCTCACCGACATGGACGTTGTCTCATATATATTTTTATCTGCTACCGTAACTGCAAGGGACTCTTTTTTAAGTCTCTGTCCACCGCACTCCTTACATGGTGTTATATTCATGTATTCTTCATACTCAGCCTTTACGGACTCAGAGCCCGTCTCTCTGTAACGGCGCTCCATATTCCGTATCAGACCTTCAAAAGCCACATCATATACACCCTCTCCGCGCTGGCCTCTATATCTGACCTTCATAACATGATCGCCTGTACCGTTTATTATAACATCCTGAACCTGCTCGCTCAACTGTTCAAATGGTGTATCAAGGCTGAACTTGTAATCATTTGCCATTGCCTCCAGTATAGCATGGGTGTAGCTTGTCTTGTCACTTGAAGACTGCCATCCCATACAGGAAATAGCACCGTCATTAATACTTAAACTTCTGTCCGGTATGAGAAGGTCCGCAGAGAATTCCATCTTATATCCAAGACCGAGACACACAGGACATGCGCCGAAAGGATTGTTGAATGAAAAGCTTCTCGGCTCAACCTCACTTATACTTATGCCGCAGTCAGGACACGCGAAACTGGTTGAGAAATTAACAGGCTCACCTCCAACTACATCAACTATCATAAGTCCGTCTGCAAGATGAAGGACATTCTCAATTGAGTCTGTGAGACGTTTCTCCATGCCCGGTTTGATTACAAGACGGTCAACAACAACTTCTATATTGTGCTTGATATTCTTGTCAAGTGTAATCTCCTCACTCAATTCATACATATTTCCATCCACAAGAACACGTACATATCCTGCTTTCTTTGCCTGCTCAAGCACCTTCTCATGACGTCCCTTTTTGCCCTTAACAACAGGTGCAAGAAGCTGGATTTTAGTCCCCTCAGGCAATTCCATAATGGTGTCAACCATCTGATCAACACTCTGTTTTTTTATCTCCCTGCCGCACTTCGGACAGTGGGGAATGCCTATTCTGGCATAGAGTAATCTGAAATAATCATAAATCTCCGTAACCGTTCCCACAGTTGAACGCGGGTTTCTGTTTGTTGACTTCTGGTCTATGGATATGGCCGGTGACAAGCCTTCAATACTCTCTACATTTGGTTTTTCCATTTGTCCCAGGAACTGTCTGGCATATGAAGACAATGACTCCATATATCTTCTCTGCCCTTCAGCATAAATCGTATCAAAAGCAAGGGATGACTTTCCGGAGCCTGACAATCCCGTAAGAACTACAAATTTATTTCTTGGAATCTCAAGGTCTATAGATTTTAAGTTGTGCTCTGCCGCTCCCCTTATCCTTATGACTTCACCTTTTGACTTTATTTTTTTAATATCCTTTTCCATTGTACTAATTCCTTTCGGTAACTCATGATTTTATTCTGCCAGCTTTTTAAGTTCCATCATCTTGTCACGAAGCTCTGCTGCCGCTTCAAAGTTGAGCTCTGCCGCCGCTTTTTGCATCTGCTTCTGAATCTTTCCGATAAGCTTTTGAAGTTCCTTTGCATCCATTGACTCAGGGTCTTTTTCAAGCTTGTCTACTGTCTGTTCTGCCGCCTTTGTTATACTGATAAGGTCTCTTACAGCCTTTTTAATTGTTGTAGGCGTAATGCCATGTTCCTCATTGTATTTTTCCTGAATGGCACGTCTTCTGTTTGTCTCATCAATGGCCGCCCTCATGGAATCAGTAATTGTATCTGCATACATTATAACATGACCTTCAGCATTTCTCGCAGCACGTCCGATTGTCTGTATAAGAGAAGTCTCGCTTCTCAAGAATCCTTCCTTGTCTGCATCAATAATGGCAACAAGTGAAATTTCAGGAATATCAAGTCCCTCTCTTAAAAGGTTAATACCCACAAGTACATCGAATACGTCAAGTCTCATATCCCTGATAATCTCTGTTCTCTCAAGGGTATCAATATCCGAATGAAGATATCTGACACGGATACCTACATCCTTCATGTACTCCGTCAAATCTTCTGCCATACGTTTTGTAAGAGTTGTCACAAGCACCTTGTTTTTCTTGCCTATCTCCGTTCGAATCTCGCTAATCAGGTCATCAATCTGTCCCTCAACCTTTCTCACATCTATCTTAGGATCGAGAAGACCTGTCGGTCTGATAATCTGTTCAGTTCTTAAAAGTTCATGCTCACCCTCATAAACATTAGGTGTTGCAGATACGAACAACATCTGGTCAATCTTACTCTCAAACTCCTCAAAATTCAGAGGTCGGTTATCCTTTGCCGACGGCAGTCTGAAACCATAATCAACGAGTGTTGACTTTCTCGACTGGTCGCCTGCATACATGCCTCTCACCTGCGGAATCGTAATGTGTGACTCATCTACTATTATGAGAAAATCATCTCCAAAATAATCCATAAGAGTATGTGGCGTTGCGCCCGGTTCAAGACCTGCAAGATGTCTTGAATAATTCTCAATTCCCGAACAGAATCCAGTTTCCCTCATCATCTCTATGTCAAAATTCGTTCTCTCAGAGATTCTCTGGGCCTCTAAAAGTTTGTCCTCACTCTTAAAGTACTCCACTCTCTCTTTAAGCTCCGCCTCAATGCTCTTTGCAGCCAGTTCAATCTTCTCCTGCGGCACAACATAATGAGATGCAGGAAAAATTGCAATATGCTCCAAGCGGCTTTTAATCTCGCCTGTAAGCGTATCTATCTCCGTAATCCTGTCAATTTCATCTCCAAAAAACTCAACTCTTATGGCTCTGTCGCTGTAATTTGCAGGAATTATTTCAAGAACGTCTCCCCGCACCCTGAATGTGCCTCGCTTAAAGTCCATATCATTCCTGTCATACTGAATGTCTATAAGCTTTCTTATAACCTCATCCCTGTCCTTCTGCATTCCCGGACGCAGTGAAATCATCATGTTCTTATAATCGACAGGGCTTCCCAGACCATATATACAGGATACACTGGAAATGATTATAACATCCTTTCTCTCCGCAAGTGCTGCAGTTGCCGACAGACGAAGCTTGTCAATCTCATCATTTATGGACGAATCCTTCTCTATATAAGTGTCAGTGGAAGGCACATAAGCCTCCGGCTGATAATAATCGTAATAGGATACAAAATACTCCACCGCGTTCTCCGGGAAGAATTCCTTAAACTCACCGTAAAGCTGTGCCGCCAGTGTCTTATTATGAGAAATTATAAGAGTAGGCTTATTCAACTGTTCAATGACATTTGCCATGGTAAACGTCTTTCCCGAACCTGTGACGCCAAGAAGAGTCTGAAACTGATTGCCCTCCTTAAAGCCCTTCACAAGGTCAGCTATGGCCTGGGGCTGGTCGCCTGTAGGTTTATATTCTGAATGTAATACAAAATGATCCATGAAAGCTCCTCCTTTATGATATCATCTTCTTAATCCTAAAATCATATGTACATTATATCAGAATAAATATAAAAAGTACAGAACAAATGTTCTTTACTCTGTACTTTTTTATCAGACTGATGTTTCACCATACTGTTATTTTCTGTTCTTTTCTATCCACTCTACGGCGTAATCAACAATTTCCCTCTGTTTCATAAGTCTTATTTCTGCCTCACCAATGAAGCCTTTGCTTACCGGGCAGTTTTCTTCAAATGCTTTTCCAATATCTTCAAAGTCTTCTCCATCGACAAATAATGTATCATATCTTTTCCAGACACGATTACCATTCTCCATAATCGCACTGTATTCTGTACAGTCGTGCTTTCCGGGATATGTTGCCCTTACATCAGCCAAATGTATTGATGTATTCTTGTCATATCCTACACCCAGAAGTAACACTTTTCCGTCCAATTCGTACAATTTGGCAATAGGTGAGCCTTCTCCGAAAATATTTGAAAAATCATGATTACTTGTCAGGTATTTGGCATACTTTCCGTTAGCACATACAGACCTTGCAGGATGGTCACTTCTTATGCTTCCCGGCCACTGACGGAACATTTCAGCCACAGCTCCCATTGTGTTTGTCGGCGTAATATTTTTGTCATATGCAGGCCAGTTGTCACGGATTAACTGCCAATCTTTTTCATCCGCATCCCAATGAACACCTTCCTCCGGGTCAAGATTCTTCCATGACTGCGTCGGCATCATAACTGTTCCTTCTTCACCAACTACCTCAAGCAACGCCTCAATGACAGTCTGCGCTCCTCCGCAGACGTATCCCATGCTTTTTAAGGATGTATGAACCATGACAACATCATTTTTCTTAAGTCCGATTTTCTTTAATTCATTTACAATATCATCTTTAATTATTACCTTCATCACGTTTCCCCCTAATGACTTTAATTTTATTATAAGATAATTCGGAATTTCTTACCTCTGATTATAGCAAATATTTGCTGATATATCCACTAATCTATGTTACAATATGCTTACCAAACGTTACTATTCACAGTTGATTTAGAAACATAAACAATATCGTCATGCTTGCATGTAAGAGATTGTTTATGTTGCTAAATCAGACCTGCGAAGCAGGAACTTGTAAACAGAGACTAACACTATTTTTTAGGAGAGATTTTACAATGGCTGAAATGACACCAATCGAAAAATTTTACAATAAATTTAATGAGGAAAAGCGTCTTAATTCAAGACACGGACAGGTTGAATTTATCACCTCCATGAAATATATACACAAATACCTTGAGGGTAAAGATAATCCAAAAATACTTGATGTCGGTGCCGGAACAGGCCGTTACTCCGTTGCCCTTGCAAATGAGGGATATGATGTAACCGCCATTGAACTTGTCCAGTACAATCTTGGAATTTTAAAGAAAAAGGGAAGTACCGTTAAAGCGTTTAAAGGAAATGCCATGAAGCTTAAAAGATTTGAAGATAAGAGTTTTGATCTGGTAATGGTTTTCGGTCCTATGTACCATCTGGGCAAATTTGAGGAGCGCCTTAAGGCTCTTTCTGAGGCAAAAAGAGTTCTGAAAGATGATGGTGTCATAATAGTAGCCTACATTATGAACGACTATACTATCATACGTCATGCTTTTAAGGACAATGCCGTAAACCAGTGCGTTGCAGAGGGACGCTTCACTGATGATTTTCACTGTATCTCAAAGGAAGGTGATTTATACCATTCTGTCCGTATTGAGGATATGGATGAGCTTAATAATGCCGCCGGTCTTTCGCGTATCCAGATAGTATCCGCAGACGGAGCTGCCAACTATATACGCCCTGTATTAAACAGCCTGGATGAAGAAGGTTTCCGCCATTTTATAGAATATCATCTGGCAACCTGCGAGCGCATGGATATGATGGGCGCTGCTGCACATACAATCGATATACTTCAGAAAAAGCAGTAGATAAATTATTGTTTAGCATAGCAAGTGCTTCGGCTTGCTATTATATTTTTTATTCTAAGCTTCGGACATAAGTTTATCTAAGAACTTTGCTTGTTACGATTATTTAAATATACGTAACCGCCACCTCATCCGACGTCGTGTCGGGAGGTGGCTTTCGCCGACGTCCTGTCGGCGAATTACTATGTAGTGGTATTGCAAAGTTCTAAGATAAACTAATATCCTTCGCTATGAATAAAAAACATAATAACAAGTCGAAGCACTTATTTGCGCTAAATCAGAATTTGCATTGAGTACCTCACACCCGGGAGTTTTGAAATGCGTAAATGTCAATTCGTAGCGTTTGTGATAGTAAACCACCTGAAAGCGATGGAGCTATGATTTAGGCGGTAAATTGTGGAAATTTTTTAAGAAGAATGAGCAAGAAAACCACTTAGAATTGATGGTATTGCGATTTAGGTGGTAAATTGAGAAAAAAATTTAAGCAAGATAAGCAAGAAAAACCGCTTAAAACTGGTGAAACTATGATATGGGTGGTAAATCAAGAAAAACAATAAAGGAAAATGAGTAAAAAAACCACCTGGAATCGAGAAAACCATGATATGAGAGGTAATTTCTAAGATTTTACTATTCCGGACTGTATCAGGCATAAGTGGCTCCCCCTCAGAGGACGAGGTACTACACAAAATTACTGCTTTACGTACATGCTCTCTATGTCGAACGGTTCGAGCCATGCGTATTCATAGGTGCTTCGCACCTATTTCATAACGGCTGTCGCCGTATAAAATTAGAAATAAAAAGCTGCAAACGAAAGCAAGCTCTCGTTTGCAGCCTTTTATTTCTAACTTTGCATGGCTCGTTAAACAGTAATTTGTCTACTGTAATTCACTCTGTATATACTTCACTGCCTCTTTTAGCTGTGTATCATACTCTTCCTTAAGGAATCCGTTCTCATATGCCTCTTCTTCCTGTGGAAGTTCCACAACAACATCCGGGCTAATTCCTGTTCCGTGAATATTTCTTCCGTTTGGAGTGAAATATGAAGAAATCGTAACCTTAACGGCGGTTCCATCATATAATGGTATGATACTCTGTACGATACCTTTTCCGAAAGATGTTGTACCAAACAGCTTACCTACTCCGTAATCCTGAATAGCTCCTGCAAAGATTTCCGAAGCACTGGCACTGTTTCCGTTGATAAGAACTGCTATAGGTGCATCAAGACAAGCTTCGTCCGAGTACTCCGTCTGCTGGTTTCCGTACTTATCCTCCGTATACACGATTTTTCCCTTTGGAAGAAGGTCGTCAAGCATGTCTACTACTGTATCATAAAGTCCGCCACCATTATCCCTGACATCAAATATATATCCCTCACATCCATCCTTCTCTGCCTGTTTCATTGCATCATTAAACTGATCATATGTCACCTCATCAAAACTATCAATTGATATATGGGCAATATTTCCTTCAACACATTCATAACTTACAGTAGGTACTTCAATCGTCTTTCTTGTGAGGACAAAATCCAGAGCCTCCTCACCTCTTTTTACATGAATGGTGACTTTTGTACCTTCCTCACCTCTAATATATGAAACAGCCTCGTTTATATCCATATTTGTGAAATCAACATCATCAGCTCCAAGTACTATATCGCCCGGCTGGATACCTGCTTCATATCCCGGGCAACCCTCATAAGGATTAACTACAGTTATAACCTTAGTATTTGCATCCTGCTGAACAACAACACCTATTCCGCAGTATGTTCCTGATGTACTCTCCATCATGCTCTTAAAGGCTTCCTCATTGTAATAAACAGAATACGGGTCTCCAAGCGAATCCATCATTCCTGAATAGATTCCGTCAGCAAGCTTATCCATATCCTCGTCATAATAATAGTACTTCTCTATAATATCCTGAATATCTCCGGCTTTTTCAAATATCTCTGCAAGCTCATCGGGAATATCATAAGAAACTTTGTTATCATCATCCTTGTCATCCGGTATTGTATTTCCGTTGCTGTCAAAGCCACCATTATGCAGCATCTCTTCTCTGTCATCAGTCTCAATATAATCCTTTGTCAGAATTATGTTTGCTACAAGAATAATTACAAATGCCGCCAGCATAATAGTAATACCCGTTGCGATTCCCTTTACAAAACAACTTGTACTCTTAACCTTCTGCTCATTTCCCCATCCGTTATTTGAATTACTGTCCATCACTAATCTCCTATTACAAACATGTCTTATTTATTAAGGTGAAACCCATTCAAGCGGGTCCACATATGTTCCGTTCTTTCTGACACTGAAATGAAGGTGATTACCTGTAGAACGTCCTGTTGAACCTACAAGTCCGATTACCTGTCCCTTTGTTACCCAGTCGCCCTCATTTACAAGTCTCTTTGACATGTGCATGTACACTGTAAATATACCGTCACCATGATCAATTCCTACCCAGTTTCCCGCACTGTTGCTTCGATATGACCATGCAACCTGTCCATCATACGCTGCCACAATCTGTGTTCCGAGAGGTGCAGGAATATCTATACCTGAATGGAACTCCTGTGTAGGTGAACCAAACGGGTCCGGCCTGGTTCCGAAATATGATGACAGATACGAGCGTCCCGGTAACGGCCATGTCATTGTACCGCCATCATATGTAACCTTGTTTAAAGCATTCAGCTTCTGCTGCTCTTTTCTTCTTCTCTCGATTTCCTCAAGTTCAGCCACGATTGCTTTCTGAGTTTCAATATCTTCCTTGAGCTGGGATATTTCATTCTCGGTACCGCTTATATCACTGATATACCCGCCAAGAAGCTCTCGCTTTGCCTCCATAAGCTGCTCAGTAGCAACTTTCTCCGCTTCTATTTCTGCAAGAGCATTCTCAAGATCAATTTCCTCAGCCTCAAGTTTTGCTTCCTTTGCATCTAAATCAGCCTTTGCAAGCTCAAATTTCTCCAGCTGTTCTCTATCATATGCTGTTATCTGGCTTAAATATTCTGCCCTGTCAAGAAATTCCGCCATATTCTGTGAATCAAAAATCATGGACATGTACGAAGTTTGTCCATTTTCATACATATACTGTATTCTTAACTTCATGGCATTATACTGCTTGTCTATCTCATTCTGGGCAGCCACTATAGCCAGCTTTGTTTCCTCTATGGTTACCCTCTTTGCATCAAGGCTCTGCTCCAACTGATATATGTTATCACTCAAATCACTCATTCTGGAATCAAGCTTCGAAATATACGCTTCAGTGTCCCCCTTCAGACCCTCAAGCTCCTTAAGAAGAGACTGGGTATCTTTTAACTCCTTTTGCATCTCCTCCTGCTTCTTCTTCTCCTCTTCAAGATCCGCACCATAATTTTTTTGAATCAGTGAGCCGGTCAGGCATCCGACCAAACCAAATATGGTAACTACTCTTGCAATGCACCATAATTTCCTTTTCATTAGCATACTCCTCTCTTAAAAAAACTATACCCTCAGGTGTTTACGCATTGTTATCATACTTCCGACAATACCTATACCACCGCCAATCAGAAGCGCTACCGGTGTAAGTACAGCGAATACTTCTGATGTTGAAAGCAGCGTAACAACAGACTCTATAGAATTAAACTGCTCAAGAATAAACACAATTACTTCTCTGTATATGAGATAAAGTATCATAACAGGTATTGCCGCACCAATAAGTCCGATAATTATACCCTCAACCATAAACGGTGCCCTGATAAACAAATCTCTGGCTCCCATCAGCTTCATGATACCGATTTCCTCTTTTCGTACCGTAATACCTATCATAATTGTGTTGCTTATAAGGAATATTCCTACGGCAAGAAGTATTATAATAAGTGCCATGGAAATAAATCCTATCATTCTTCCGAACTCATTGAGAGTGTCAGCAGTTGAACTGGAATAATTAACCTTTCTTACACCCTCAAGATTCTGCACAAAACTTACAAATGTGTCCTGCATTGATAAGTCGTTTAATGTAACCCTGTATGAATCAGAATTTGCCAGCGGGTTATCATCTTTAAACCCTTCAGCAAGCCCCGGCTCATCGGCAAAATATTCTTCCTTGTAATTCTCCCATGCCTCCTCCGGACTGATGTAACGTATGGTTCCAAACTCTGCCCTCTTCTTTATGGCATCACCAATTGCCTTTATCTGCTCGTCAGTGGCATCCTCATTAAAGAAAATGGCAATCGAAACATTTTTCTCAGCATTAGATACTATGTGCTGTAAATTAACCAGAACCGAATAAAACAAACCGATTAAAAAAACACAGGCAGCAATTGTACCTATAGACGCCAGAGTAAACAGCTTGTTTCGCTTTAAATTTATAAATCCCTGTTTGAGACTGTAAAATATTGTACTAATCTTCATAAATATAACCGCCTTTTCTCTCGTCGCTTACAATAACACCTTTCTTTATGGTAATTACCCTTTTCTGCATAGCATCAACAACCTCTTTATTGTGAGTAACGACAATAACCGTAGTTCCACGATTATTTATCTCCTCCAAGAGTTTCATAATTTCCCATGAATTTTTCGGATCAAGGTTTCCTGTAGGCTCATCTGCAAGCAGAATCGGCGGATTGTTGACAAGTGCTCTTGCTATTGCAACTCTTTGCTGTTCACCGCCGGACAACTCCTTCGGAAATGATTTATATTTTTGTGCAAGACCTACCATTGACAGCATTGCAGGAACTCTCCTTCTGATAATTTTTGTCGGTGTCTCCACAACGCGCTGTGCAAATGCAATGTTATCATACACATTCCTGTCTTTTAGGAGACGGAAATCCTGAAATACTACACCGATATCACGGCGAAGCATCGGGACCTTTCTTCTTTTCATCTTCTGGAGATTCTTGCCGTTAATAACAATCTTGCCCTCTGTCGGCTCAAGCTCCTTCAAAAGAAGCTTAATCAATGTGGACTTTCCGGCTCCCGAATCACCTACAATAAACACAAACTCCCCCTTGTCTATATGGAGATTTATGTCATTCACAGCAGGTGTTCCTGCCGCATATGTCTTACTTACATTTTGTAAATCTATCATTTTTTGTACCTCTCAGCCTTTTTGCTCGTTCTTATGTTATATCAAATCACTCTAATAATCCAGTGTTTCCATATATTTCATGTATTTAACAACCATGAGCGCAATCTTGAAAGTAATGGCATCCTCAAATACACGAAGGTCAAGATTTGTACTCTTCTGCAACTTATCAAGTCTGTACACAAGTGTATTTCTGTGTATATAGAGCTGTCTCGACGTCTCAGACACATTAAGGTTATTTTCAAAAAATTTGTTGATTGTTGACAATGTCTCCTCGTCAAAATCATCAAGTGACTTTCCGTTAAAAATTTCCTTGATAAACATCTTGCACTGCGGTAAAGGAAGCTGATAGAGCAACCTGCCTATACCCAGATTATTATAGGCCACAACATTCTTTTCACTGTAAAAAATCTTTCCCACATCAAGGGCAAGTTTTGCCTCCTTATATGACTTTGAAACTTCCTTTATCTCATTAATTATTGTTCCGAGAGCAATACGAACCTTAGACATCGCCTCTGTATTGAGAGTGTCAAGGACTGTCCTTGCCAGTCTTTCAAGATCCTCATATGTTTCATTAGGACGAACTTCCTTGACAATGATAATGTTTTTCTCATCTACTGCTGTTACAAAATCCTTTGACTTTGTGGCAAAAAGCGTACGTACAGTCT
This sequence comes from Lachnospiraceae bacterium, assembly GCA_045126475.1. Lineage (GTDB taxonomy): Bacteria > Bacillota > Clostridia > Lachnospirales > Lachnospiraceae > SVEL01. The sequence continues at coordinate 17,528 of JBGVOL010000077.1, forward strand.
CCAATGCATTACTGTCTTTTTCATGCTTTGTCTCCACAATCATAACCACACGCTTCACATCCGTCTCAATATGGAGCTTTTTTGCCCTGTTGTATATATCTACAAGAAGAAGGTTGTCCAGGAGAAGATTCTTGATAAAATTGTCTTTATCAAATCTTTCCTTATAGGCAACTAAGAGATTCTGTATCTGAAATGCTGCCATTTTTCCAACCATATAGACATCATTGCTGTTTCCTTTTGCCAGAATTATATACTCTGTCTGATTATCTTCTGCCACTTTAAAAAACTGACATCCTGCTATTTCCTGATTGTCCGCAGGTGATTCGCTGAATGTCTGAACGGCTTCCCCATATTCATCCGTATCAGAAAATGTGGTAGCCAGTGTTTTTCCCTCTGTGTCAAATACACAAAGATCGACTCTTGCGATTGCATTTATTCCATCAATTGTATTTTGAAGAATCTGATTTGAAATCATCCTGCTACACTCCTCTTTTCATAGTAATCTTATTTTATAATAGCACATATTGATTTTTATGGCAAGGGCGAGGCTCGGGTCGAGCGCTCGAGCGCACAGAAGAAAAAAGCCTCCCCTAAAGGGGAGGCTTTTTTCTTCTGTACGCGGGCATTCGTCGAATGCCCGCTTGAAAATAGATAAAGATGGAGCCGGGAATATGCAAGCACATTCCCGGCTCCATCTTATCTATTTTCACTCGAGCGCTCGACTCATTGCTTTCGCGCTAGTTTGCGATTACCTGCTCTGTTTCCTTATCGAAAATGTGGAGCTTGTTAAGATCAAATGCAAACTTAACTGTATCACCAACTCTTGCTGTTGTACGAGGATTTACTCTTGCTGTACAAGATGTACCTGCTAAATCGAAGTATAAGTAAACTTCTGCACCAAGTAACTCGTATAATCTGATTGTTGTCTCTACTGCGTTGTCACTTGCACTGTTAACCATAATCTCATCATCATGGATATCTTCAGGTCTGATACCCATAACAACAGTCTTACCTACATAACCACCCTCAACTAATGCCTTAGCCTTAGCTTCAGGAACCTTAATCTTCATATCGCCGAATGTTAACTTAACATCTGAGCCTTCCTGGCTAACTACAGCATCGATGAAGTTCATGGCAGGTGAACCCATGAATCCTGCAACGAAAAGGTTTGTTGGGTAATTGTATAAGTTGATTGGTGAATCACACTGCTGGATAACACCATCCTTCATAACTACGATTCTTGTACCAAGTGTCATAGCCTCTGTCTGGTCATGTGTTACGTAGATGATTGTTGTCTCAAGTCTCTGATGTATCTTAGAAATCTCAACACGCATCTGTACTCTTAACTTAGCATCAAGGTTTGATAAAGGCTCATCCATAAGGAATACCTTTGGATGACGAACGATAGCACGTCCCATGGCAACTCTCTGTCTCTGACCACCTGATAAAGCCTTTGGCTTTCTGTCAAGTAAGTGCTCAAGGTCAAGGATTCTTGCTGCCTCATGAACTAACTTGTCAATCTGATCCTTTGGTGTCTTTCTTAACTTAAGACCAAATGCCATATTGTCATATACTGACATATGAGGATACAAAGCGTAGTTCTGGAATACCATGGCGATATCTCTGTCCTTTGGCTCAACATCGTTTACTAACTTGTCACCGATGTATAACTCACCTGAGCTGATCTCCTCAAGACCTGCAATCATACGAAGTGTTGTAGACTTACCACAACCTGAAGGTCCTACGAAGATGATAAATTCCTTATCAGCAATCTCAAGATTGAAATCCTTAACAGCTGCGAAACCGTTTGGATAAACTTTGCAAATGTTCTTTAATGATAAACTAGCCATTTTTTCTCTTTCCTCCGAATTATACTTTTTTACTCGCACGTCTTTCGCGATATTCATATTCTATCGTAAACAATAAAAAAAAGCCATATGCCAAATACACAAAAAGAATCTTTCGTTTTTGTGCAACAAGGCTAAAATTCCATAAATGGAATTTCAGCCTTGTTAATTCGACGTATATTTACCTTTAACATACAAAACTACATCCGATATTGCCGTTATGCCTGAACTTGAATCCGGGCACATATAAACACAGTATTTTCCCAGTGTCATACCGTCACCGTACGCTTCGCCCATTGTAACATTGACAATTTTTTCTCCCTTGACATACGCATTTGCACTGCCGGAATAGAGAAGTATTTCCGTGCCCTCCTGTCCTACAAGAGTGCTTCCCTTTGACAAAACTACCTTTGTATATCCTTCCGAAGTGCCCGTTTCTGATGAAAGTCCCAGATTCTGTATGTATGCATCAAGGTACGACTTGGTAATAAGCGGATCACCTACCGAACCCGGCTCAGCATCACCTGCCGCACCGGCTATCATTCCTGCCTTGAAAACCGCCACGGCACATATGATAACAATAACCGAAACTATAACTTTCTTTCTTGCTCTGGTCATCTCAAAATCCCCTAAGCCGATACGTCAATATTTCCACCGATATGTGGTGTAACTGAAGCTTCAAGCATCTTTTTCATGCCTTCGCCCATGGTCTCCATGTTGTCAAGCGACTTACTGAGCATCGCAACACCGTAATCCGTCTTGACATCTGCCATGCTCATTGCTGTTGATAATGCTGTAATATCCATTGCAATCCCTCCTTAACTATAGAAACATTAACAGATAACATTACAAAATAAACTCACATAAAACAATATATATCAGGCATATACCTATACCAAGTAACAGGTAGCCGTCAATAAACTTTCCTTCACTTTCATCATACATCTTTCTGTATGATTTTGCAAATATTCTTTTGACATTTTCTGTACCGCGGTTCTTTTTACATATACTAATAAAAAGCAGTGTCCCAAGAGCAACTCCGGCAATTGCAAGCATAAGCAGAAAAAGGCATGTGACAGCATACACGGCATTCTCCGAAAGCACAAACTCCCCTGCTGCCGCCGGCACATCTTTCTTTCCTGCATAGAAATGTGCAAGCACCACACTTGTACCATTGACAAGAAAATGTGCAGTCATTGACGGAATAAGGCTT
>JBGVOL010000078.1:0-17820 GCA_045126475.1 Lachnospiraceae bacterium
GATGAAAACAAGGAAAATAACGGAATAGCGCATATGATAGAACATATGCTTTTTAAAGGAACAAAAAATATGTCTGCAGAAGAGCTTGCCATTAAGACAGCAATACTGGGTGGAGGCTTAAATGCGTATACAAGCAAAGAAAATACAGAATATTATTGCAGAACTCTTCCGTCATGTCTGAAGGAAGCTATAGAAATTCTCGGAGATATGATTTGCAATTCACTTCTTGATGAGGAGGACCTTGAGAGGGAAAAGGGCGTTGTCTGCGAAGAGATAGATATGTATAAGGATTCACCGGAGGACAGTGTTCATGAACTTCTTCAGAAGAAGATTTGGAAAGGGCAGTCAATTGGTTATCTTATTTCAGGAAAAAAGAAGAATGTTAAGTCATTTTCTTCATCACAGCTTAGGAAATTCATGGAAGATTATTACACCGGGGACAATATGGTTGTGTCTGTGGCAGGTAACTTTAATAAGAAGGAAACTCTAAAATGGATTCAGGAGGCATTTTGTCATATCAGTCCGTCAGGCAGGAAAAATGTGGAAAAAAGCAAACCTTTGTCTAATAATGTATATTTTCAAAAACAGAAGGATATAGAACAGCTTCATTTGAATATGGCATTTCCTGCACCGTCATTTATGGATGAATCAAGATATGCGGCGGTGATTCTCAATAACATATTAGGCGGTGATGTCAATTCAAGACTGTTTCAGGGAATACGTGAAAAATACGGACTGACTTATTCGGTATATTCATACGGAAGCAGCTTTTCCGATACAGGTCTTTTCCATATATATGCTGCCATGAGTAAACAGCAGAAGGATAAAGTGTTTGAACTTATTACGGATATAATAAAAGATATGAGAAGCAGGGGCGTTACGGAAAATGAACTTGAAAATGCGAAGAAACAGACAATAGTTGAGATGTCACTTAACAGGGACAGTACTTCATCGCTTATGAGTGCCAATGCAAAAGCTGTGATTTACGGAATGCCGTTTATACCGTTTTCCGACAAAATCGGCTGCATTAATAATGTTACATGTACTGAGGTGAACGAGCTGATAGAGCAGTGTCTGGATTTTGGAAGTATGAGTCATGGAATTATCGGACCGGTATGTTAACAGGGTATCGGCTGAAATCTATGGTTGAATATAATAATTTAGTATGCTAAAATGCACATTGAACAATTAAGGAGGAGAAAAATCAATGGCAGAAAAGAGAAAACCGGGAACAATATGTATACAGGGAGGATATTCACCAAAAAAAGGTGAGCCGAGAGTTTTACCGATATATCAGAGTACTACATTTAAATACGACACAAGCGAGCAGATGGGAAAGCTGTTTGATTTGGAGGACTCAGGATATTTTTACACAAGACTCCAGAATCCTACCAATGATGCTGTTGCTGCTAAAATAGCGGAGCTTGAAGGTGGCGTAGGGGCTATTCTTACATCATCGGGACAGGCAGCAAACTTTTATGCTATTTTTAATATATGCGAGCAGGGTGGACACGTTGTTGCTTCCGCACCGATTTATGGCGGAACATTCAATCTTTTCAATGTGACACTGAGAAAACTGGGACTTGATTTTACATTTATTGATCCGGATGCACCGGAGGAGGAAATTGCAAAGGCGTTCAAGCCTAATACAAAGGCTGTTTTTGCGGAGACGATTTCAAACCCGTCACTTGTTGTGCTTGATATTGAAAAATTTGCAAGACTGGCACATTCACACGGAGTACCTCTTATTTTGGACAATACATTTGCCACACCTATTAACTGTCGTCCTTTTGAGTGGGGTGCCGATATAGTTACTCATTCTACAACAAAATATATGGACGGTCATGCTATGGCAGTAGGAGGATGTATTGTTGACAGCGGCAACTTCGACTGGGATGCCAATGCAGATAAGTTTCCGGGACTTACAACACCGGATGATTCATATCATGGTATTGTCTATACAAAGAAATTCGGAAAGGCAGCATATATTACAAAAGCAACAGTGCAGCTTATGAGGGACTTAGGTTCAATACAGTCTCCACAGAATGCATTTCTGACAAATGTTGGTCTTGAGACACTTCATTTAAGAGTGAAGAGACATTGTGAGAATGCTAAAAAGGTTGCAGAGTATCTTGAGAAAAATGATAAGGTTGCCTGGGTAAAATATTCAGGACTTCCATCTGACAAATATTATGAACTTGCAAAGAAGTACCTTCCAAACGGAAGCTGCGGTGTTATTTCTTTCGGACTCAAGGGAGGAAGAGATGTAGCCATTAAGTTTATGGACAATTTAAAGCTTGCAGCTATCGTTACACATGTTGCAGATTCACGTACTTCAGTGCTTCATCCTGCAAGTCACACACACAGACAGCTTACGGAGGAGCAGCTTATTGAAGCAGGCGTACAGCCTGATTTAATAAGATTCAGCGTCGGAATTGAGGATGTGGATGATATTATTGCAGATATTGAACAGGCATTAAATGCATAAAAAAGTTCTAACAGTAAGAGGAGCATAATATACTGTGAAGTGGCACTAAAGGGGATGGACAGGATAAAGGAGGATAAGATGAAATTCAGACCATGTATTGACATTCATAACGGATGTGTTAAGCAGATTGTTGGGGGAAGCTTACAGGATACAGGTGACATGGCAAAGGAAAACTTTGTAGCAGAGCAGGATGCATCATACTACGCAAATATGTACAGGAAATTGGGACTTTCGGGTGGACATATTATAATTCTTAATGATACATCTTCGCCTTACTATGATGTTTCAAAGGAGCAGGCGCTACTGGCACTGGAAGCATATCGTGGGGGTATGCAGGTGGGAGGAAGTATTAATCCAAAGAATGCGTTGGGATACCTTGATGCAGGTGCAACGCATGTTATTGTTACTTCCTATGTGTTCCATGACGGACATGTAAATATGGACAATTTGAGATTTCTGAACAATAAAGTCGGCAAAGAGCATATTGTTCTTGACCTTAGCTGCAAAAAGAAAGACGGAAAATACTATGTAGCTACCGACAGATGGCAGAATCTTACAAATGTCGAGGTAAATGAGAAGCTGTTTTATGATCTTTCTCTGTATTGTGATGAATTTCTTATTCATGCAGTTGATGTGGAAGGAAAAATCCGGGGCATAGATGAAAATGTGGCAGAGCTTCTCGGAAAGCTTGAAGGTATGAAAGTTACATACGCAGGAGGAATCGGAAGTTTTTCCGATATTGAAAAATTGGAAAAACTTGGACAGGGTAAAGTGGACTTTACGGTTGGAAGTGCACTTGACATATTTGGCGGTTCAATGAGTTTTGAGAAGGTATGTGCTTACAAATAGTAAAACCATTGAAAAATGTTTACAGATATTGTAAAATGTATTAGCTGAATATAGATATGAGGTGGCATATGGGTGGTCATGTTAATTTTGTCTATGATTTAGGTGACGAAGAAAATCCGGGGGATTTAAAACATTTTCTTTTTTTGGAAAGTGTGCGTCTCAGTCAGGAAAAGCAGGAAATAGCTGACGAACGGAGAAAAATTGAGCTCGAGCGAAAGAAACTTGCCAGAGAGAAGGATTTGTTTGACAAACAGTGGAAAATCGTGGAGAGAGAGCTAAGGCGAATCGGCACTGACAGAGACAATATTGCCAGAGATAAGGCATATATAGAAAGAGAAAAAGCAAACTTAAAAAAAATGCAGCAGGAGCAAAAGAAAGCGTCTTCAACAATAAACGTGAAGTCGGGCACTTATTTTGCAGGGGTATCAGGCGCTGCAGGATTGCGAAAAAGATACAGAGACTTATTAAAGATATACCATCCTGACAACGGCAACGGTGATTCGGCAACACTTCTTGCAATCAACAAGGAGTACGAATCTGTTAAAAGACAGTTTGGATTATTATAATTTAAGTCTTAAATATGGAGGAAAACAATGAGCAAAATAACTATTCCCAAAAATTACCAGTCAGCATTAAATCTGCATGACACTCAGATTGGAATTAAAACGGTAAAGGATTTCTTTCAGAATCTTCTGGCAGATAATCTTAATCTTTTAAGAGTATCCGCACCGCTTATCGTAACACCTGAATCAGGCCTTAATGATAACCTGAATGGTGTTGAGAGACCTGTAACATTCGGAATAAAAGAGCAGGACGAGTATCAGGTTGAGATTGTACAGTCTCTTGCCAAGTGGAAGAGATATGCACTTAAGAAATACGGATTTAAGGAAGGCGAAGGCCTGTATACCGATATGAATGCCATCAGACGTGATGAGGATACAGATAATATTCACTCTATTTTTGTTGACCAGTGGGACTGGGAGAAAATCATCAGCAGAGAGGAAAGAAACGAGGAAACATTAAAGGCTGTTGTAAAGAAAGTTTACAGTGCCCTTAGAAAAACTGAAAAATATATGTCTATCAGATATGACTACATAAAAGAAATTCTTCCACAGGAGATTTTCTTTATCACAACGGAAGAACTGGCCGAGATGTTCCCTGAGTATTCACCTGAAGAGAGAGAGTATTATATTACCAAGGCAAAAGGTGCGGTATGTATCATGAAGATTGGTGATGTAATGGAGAATGGTGAGGTTCATGGAAAGAGAGCCCCTGATTATGATGACTGGTCATTAAATGCAGACATCGTTGTGTATTATCCTGTACTCGACATTGCACTTGAACTGTCATCAATGGGTATAAGAGTAGATAAGAAGGCATTGCTGGAGCAGTTGGAGAAGGCAGGATGCATGGATAGAACTGAACTTGATTTCCAGAAAGCTGTCATAAATGAGGAGCTACCGTATACAATAGGCGGTGGAATCGGACAGTCAAGAATATGTATGTTCTTCCTTAGAAAGGCCCACATTGGTGAAGTACAGTCATCAATCTGGCCGGATGAAATCAGAAAGCAGGCAGAGGAAAAAGGAATTTTGTTCCTGTAAAAGTTCATTTGTAAACTTTCTTTGACAAATCTAATTCTTTTAAGTATAATTGAGTCATGTGGAGATGCATTCTGTTGTCTTCACATGATTCTTTATCTTTATTGTTTATTAAACCCCAATAAAATTGAACATTGATAACTGAATACAAGTCATATGATACCATTATGCCCTCTGGATATAAGGAGGAAAAATGTATAGTAAGGTATATAGCGCAGCAATTCGTGGAGTGTCCATGGAAATAGTAAGTGTTGAAACAGATGTGAGTGATGGTCTGCCGTCCTTTGAAATGGTTGGTCTTTTAAATTCGGAAGTAAAGGAGGCAAAGGAGAGGGTAAGGTCAGCCATAAAGAATACAGGATATCTTCTGCCGCCAAAAAGAATAACGGTTAGTCTGTCGCCGGCAGACATAAGGAAGGAGGGCAGCAGTTTTGACCTGCCTATTGCCGTAGGGATTCTCAATTCAATCGGACTTTTGGGCAGGAGTATTGAGGACAGAAAGCGGAATGAGGAGATACTTATTGCAGGGGAACTGAGCCTTAGCGGAAAGGTTCTAAAAATGAATGGTGTTTTGCCCATGATTCTGGCGGCGAGAGAAAAAGGAATAAAAAATTTCGTAGTTCCATGGGAAAATGCAGCAGAGGGTTCCATAATTGAAGATGTAAACGTGTATGGAGTAAAAGATTTGAGAGATACGATAGACTTTCTCAACGGTGAAAACAGAAAACCTGAAGGTCATATTGATTTTGGAGAAATGTATCGACTGTTTTATGCACAGAATAAGAGCGAATATGATTTTGCAGATATAAACGGCCAGGAAACCGTAAAAAGAGCGGCAAAGATTGCGGCGGCAGGAATGCACCACATGCTGCTTGTGGGAGCACCCGGTTCAGGAAAATCAATGATAGCAAAAAGGATACCGGGAATTCTTCCGAGACCGGATATGGAGGAGTGCATGGAAATAACAAAAATACACAGCATTGCCGGTGAATTAAATGATAAACCTGTAATGATGTCAAGACCGTTCAGAGCACCGCATCATACTATAACAGGCAGAGCACTTGTAGGAGGAGGAATAAATCCAAAACCCGGTGAGATAACACTTGCACACAGAGGTGTGCTGTTTCTCGATGAACTTGCTGAATTTAAGCGTGATACTATTGACGCACTGAGACAGCCCATTGAGGACGGAAAAGTAGTAATTAACAGAATAGGCGGAAGTTATGAGTTTCCTGCAAAGACAATGCTGGTCGCTGCCACTAATCCATGTAAATGCGGCTATTATCCTGATCGCAACAGGTGTAGCTGCAGCGAAATACAGGTTAAAAATTACATAGGAAAAATAAGCGGACCGATTCTTGACAGAATAGACATATGTATTCATGCGCCGGAAGTCCAGGCAGAAGACATCGGAAGACGCAGCGGAGAAAACACAAAGAATATAAGGGAACAGGTTGAAAAGGTAAGAGAAATTCAGAGGAAAAGGTATATCAATGAAAACTACAGATTCAACAGTGAAGTACCTTCTTCCGATGTGGAAAAATACTGCAGACTTACGGATAAGGCAAAGAAACTGATGGACAAAGTATATACAAATCTTCGACTGAGCGTGAGAGCATATTACAAGATAGTGAGAGTTGCAAGAACAATAGCCGATTTGGATTGTTCGGAAATCATAAATGAGAAGCATATAGCAGAGGCTGTCGGTTACAGGACAGAAATATTTTAGGAGGAAATAAATGGATTTTGACAGGGATAAGTACTGGATGTGGCTTTCGTATATTCCGGGGATGTGGCATGAAAAAGCAGCAAAAGCCTTGGATTTTTTTGAAACACCGGAAAATATATTTAGCGCACCGGAAAAAAGATTAGAGAAATCAGGAATATTTAAAGAGAATGACATTTATAATATTGTTAGCTCCAGGAAGAGTTTTAATATGGAAAAAGAGTGGGAGACAATGATAAAAAAGGGAATAAGGTTCACCTGTGAAGAAGATGAGTCATTTCCGCCAAAGCTTTTAACCTACAGTGACAGACCCAGATGGCTGTACTATAAGGGTAAACTGCCGGACATGACGGAAAAAACGGTGGGAATGGTAGGCGCAAGGAACTGCAGTCGGTACGGAAAGACAATGGCAGAGAATATAGCATCACAGCTTGGACACTATTCTGTCAGCGTAATCAGCGGAATGGCCAGAGGAATAGATTCCGCAGCACACAGAGGAGCTTCAGAAACAGGAGGAAAGACATATGCAGTTTTGGGGTGTGGGGTTGATGTCTGTTATCCCAGAGAAAACATTGAGCTGTATATGAAGATACAGGAAAAAGGCGGCATTATTTCGGAATATCCGCCGGGAACACAGCCGTTTGCATGGCAGTTTCCGGAAAGAAACAGAATAATAAGCATGTTGTCAGATGCCGTAGCCATAATTGAGGCAAAAAAGAAGTCAGGTTCCCTCATAACAACAGATTATGCACTGATGTACGGTAAAGATATTTTTGCTGTGCCGGGAAGAACATGTGACAGCCTCAGTGAAGGGTGCAATGAATTAATTAAATCAGGGGCTTCACTGCTGACTGAGGCAGAAGATATGCTTTTGGCAATAGGTCTTCCAATTGACAATAAAGAGCATGCAAATAGAAATAAAAAAAATATTATACTTGAAAAAGAAAATGAAGTAGTGTATAGTTGCCTTTGTTTAGAACCTCAGAGTATTGAGGAGCTAGTCAGAAAAACGGGCATGACTTCAAGTGAAACGTTGGAAGTTTTGATGGAGCTGATGATGGAAGGTCTGGTAATTGAAACCGCCAAAAATCATTATGCCAGAAAGTAAATAAGCAACAGGGTGCATGGAGGTAAGTATGGCTAAGTATTTAGTGATTGTGGAATCACCTGCAAAGGTAAAGACAATTAAAAAGTTTCTTGGTTCCAATTATGAAGTAATCGCTTCAAACGGACATGTAAGAGATCTCCCAAAAAGTACGATGGGAATTGATATAGAGAATGATTATGAGCCAAAGTATATCACAATAAGGGGAAAAGGTGATAAGCTTGCAGAGATAAAGAGATATGTAAAAAAAGCAGACAAAGTGTTTCTTGCAACGGACCCCGACCGTGAAGGAGAAGCTATATCATGGCATCTTAAAAATGCGTTAAAGCTTGATGATAAAAAGATAGTTCGTATAACATTTAATGAAATTACAAAAAATGCAGTAAAAGAGTCTTTGAAGAATTCCAGAGATATTAATATGAATCTTGTTGATGCACAGCAGGCAAGAAGAGTTCTTGACCGTATGGTGGGTTACAAAATCAGCCCTGTTCTTTGGGAGAAGGTTAAGAGAGGTTTAAGTGCAGGACGAGTTCAGTCAGTTGCTTTAAGAATGATCTGTGACAGAGAAGAGGAAATTAATGCATTTATTTCGGAAGAATACTGGACTCTTGATGTCTATTTGAAGGCTGAAGGAGAGAAAAAGCCTCTTGTTGCCAAATTTTATGGCGATGACAACGGAAAGATAAATATAGAAAATGAAGAACAGCTTAAAGGTATATTGAAGAAAGTGGAAAAGGCGGAGTATAAGCCGGTTGAGATAAAGAACGGAGAGAGAATTAAGAAAGCACCTCTTCCGTTTACCACAAGCACACTTCAGCAGGAAGCATCAAAGACATTAAATTTCTCAACACAAAAAACAATGCGTCTTGCACAGCAGTTATACGAAGGCGTTGACATTAAAGGATATGGAACAATAGGTCTTATTACATACCTTCGTACCGATTCCACACGTGTATCGGATGAGGCCGATGTGATGGCAAGGCAGTTCATCAAAGACAATTATGGAGACAAATATGTTTCAAAGACAGAGCAGGTAAAGAAGAACAGCAATAAGATTCAGGATGCACATGAGGCTATACGTCCTACACAGATGGAGCTTACTCCTACAGTTGTCAAGGAACAGCTTCCAAGAGATTTGTTCAGACTCTATCAGCTTATATGGAAAAGATTCACAGCAAGCCGTATGGAAGGTGCGCGATATGAGACTACATCTGTTAAGATAAAGGCAGCAGAGTACATTTTTACCGTATCTGCATCAAAGATTGCTTTTGACGGATTTATGTCGGTATATGCGGATCCTGATGAAGAAAAGACAGAGTCAAATGTGCTCTTAAATAAAATTACTGAAAACACAAAACTTTCCCTGGTTGATACAGAGGAAAAGCAGCATTTTACACAGCCGCCTGCACATTTTACGGAGGCTGCACTTGTAAAGGCCATGGAGGAACAGGGAATAGGAAGACCTAGTACCTATGCACCTACAATAACAACGATAATTGCCAGAAGATATGTTGCAAAGGAAAATAAGAATCTTTATGTAACAGAGCTGGGAGAAGCTGTGAATAAGATTATGAAGACCGCTTTTGAGGTTATTGTCGACTCAAGCTTTACAGCCAATCTTGAGTCTCTTCTCGATATGGTTGAGGAAGGTAAAGTACAGTGGAAGACTGTTATAAGAAACTTTTATCCTGATCTTGCAGAAGCTGTTGAAAATGCAGAGAATCAGCTTGAAAAAATTGATATTGCAGATGAAGTGACAGATGTTGTCTGTGAGGAATGCGGAAGAAATATGGTCATAAAGTATGGTCCTCATGGAAAATTCCTTGCCTGTCCCGGATTTCCGGATTGTAAGAACACTAAGCCGTATTTTGAAAAAATTGGAGTAAAATGTCCGAATTGTCAGAATGATATAGTCATACGAAAGACAAAGAAGGGCAGAAAGTATTACGGATGCATTAATAATCCTGAGTGTGATTTTATGTCATGGGCAAAGCCTGTTGAAAAGAAATGTCCACAGTGCGGCAAGTATATGGTGCAGAAGGGCAGTAAGGTTGTCTGCAGTGATGAAAAATGCGGATATATGGAATAAATACAATAATCAGACAATAATAAAAAATTGAATATTAAATATGAAAAATATGAAAAATATGCCAATTTAACAAAAAAAACCTTGTTGTTACAGGAAAAATGTGTTATATATATAACATATGATACATTTTGTGACAACAAGGTTTTTTATTTTATAGTAACATTCAGGGTTCAATTATATGGGAGGCGTGACAGATGAGCGTTCAGTTACTTGATAAGACCAGAAAAATCAATAAGCTTTTGCACAACAACAATTCTACAAAGGTAGTGTTTAATGATATCTGTACGGTGCTTAGTGAGATTCTTGAGTCAAACATACTTGTTATAAGCAAAAAAGGAAAGGTTCTTGGTTACGGTAAAAGAAATGATATTGAGGAGATTAGTGATCTTATTACAGGTGAAGTGGGTTGCCTGATAGATAAGATGCTCAATGAAAGACTTTTGTCTATATTGTCGACTCAGGAGAATGTAAATCTTACAACACTTGGTTTTACCAGCGCGGAGGCAAAGAAATTTCAGGTTATTATAGCACCTATTGATATTGCCGGGGAGCGTCTCGGAACTTTGTTTATCTATAAGTGTCATAAGCAGTATGACATAGATGACATAATATTGAGTGAGTACGGAACTACGGTTGTAGGTCTTGAAATGATGCGTTCCGTAAATGAGGAGAACGCGGAGGAAGAGAGAAAGATTCAGATTGTGCGCTCGGCTATAGGTACGCTTTCATTTTCTGAACTTGAGGCAATAGTTCATATATTTGATGAGCTGGACGGAAATGAAGGTATTCTTATTGCAAGCAAAATTGCAGACAGGGTAGGCATTACACGTTCTGTTATTGTCAATGCATTGAGAAAATTTGAGTCTGCAGGCGTTATCGAATCGCGTTCATCAGGCATGAAGGGAACATACATAAAGGTTCTCAATGATGTGGTGTTCAGTGAGCTGAAAAATATAAAGAAAAATTAAATTAATCCGATAAATATATTAGATACAGTATAGTAAAGGTTTAAAAGGATTTAGACCGCTCCCGGTTAAGCATATGGATATGCGCTGGGAGCGGTTTTATGTTTAAAAAAATTTATTTAACCGAAAACACAATATACTGAGCCTTTTTTGACAAAAAACCACAAAATAACCACAAAATAGCCTTGATATTTTCATACCAGTAACATATAATGGTAGTTATGAAAATGGGTAGGTACACATTTGAAAGGATGATAAAATGATTAATTCAAACGCATACAATTACATAGATGTGCTGTCGAAAGCGGCTGACGCTTCGTGGAAGAGAAATGAAATAATAACAAACAACCTGGCTAACAATGATACGCCGGGGTATAAACGTAAAGACGTAAGCTTTCAGAATTATCTTCTTGAGGAACTTACAAGCGGGGACAGCACATCACTTAGGACAAGAATTAATGATGTTGACGTTAATAATTTAAATGCAACTGTTTATACGGATTATTCAAATCTTTCGTACAGACTTGACGGCAACAATGTAGACATTGATACAGAAAATGTTGAGTTTGCTTCAAACCAGCTTTATTACCAGACTGTTCTTGAGACAATTGATTACCAGTTTCAGATGCTCAAGGCGGCAATGCAGAGATAAGGATTAAACAGGAGGATTGATTATGGCAATTTTTACGGCTTTTGATATCAGCGGCTCAGGCATGAGCGCACAGAGACTTCGTTCAGACATAATTTCACAGAACCTTGCCAATGTGAATTCTACAAGTTCACAGGACGGTAAGGCATACAGAAGAAAGACAGTGGTTTTTGCAGAAAAAGACGGAACGGCATTCAGTGATATTTTATTATCTACGGCCGGCAATGTGGGAAACGGAGTAAAAGTAACAAAGGTTATTGAAGATTACGAGACACCGATGAGCAAGGTGTACGACCCGGCCCATCCTGATGCTGATGAGGACGGTTATGTTACATATCCTAATGTTAATGTGGTTACGGAGATGACAAATCTTATTGATGCATCAAGGTCATATGAGGCAAACGTTACAGCTTTCAATGCTTCGAAGTCCATGGCACTTAAAGGACTCGAGATTGGCAAATAAAAGAAATGGGAAGGTAGATTGATATGGACGTAGCAGCAGGAATATCATCAGCTATTACAGAAATACAAAATAAAAAGAGTTCCATTACAGGAACGGGAAAAATGATGACGGAAGGTACTGAAAATGCATTCTCTTCAATATTTGACCAGATGGTGAATCTCATTGGTGATACAGACAGTCTGGCAGCTGAAGCGGAGAAAGCGGAGATAGAGTTCGCGTTGGGCAAGGCTGACAGTACCCATGAAGTTACCATCGCACAGCAGAAGGCACTTGTTTCGCTGCAGTATACTGTGGCTATTAAGAATGCCCTCATGGATGCATATAAAGAGATTATGAATATTCAGATATAGTGATTGTGGAGAGACGCGATGAACGAAAAGGTAAAAGAGGTTCAGCAAAAGCTTGTTGAACTCTGGAAAAAATACGATAAAAAACAGAAAACGCTTATAATCAGTATTACTGCCGTAGTTCTTGTTACACTTATTATACTTGCGGTTATTCTCACAAGACCCTCATATAAGGAACTTATAACCTGTGAGGATACAGCCACTGCGGCGCAGGTAACATCGGCACTTGACGGAGCCGGCATAGGGTATGTTACAGAAAACGAAGGACTTACCATTCTTGTTGACGAAGGTAACTGGGAGAAGGCTTCATACCAGATTGCACAGGATGGTCTTGTGGCAACAGCTTTTACATTTGAATCATACCTTGAAAATTCAGGCTTTTCTACAACATCTGAGGATAAAAAGAGGATGTGGCAGAAGGTGCTTGAAGATAACATGAAGGCGACACTTGAATCCTTTGATTATGTAAAAAAGGCTGATGTTATGTTTTCTATGCCGAATGAAAGCTTTTCAATACTTGAGAAGGATGAGGAAACATATGTAAGCGTTAAGCTTACTTTAAGCGGTTCAGTGCCTGAGGGCGGTGCGGTGTCCATGGCAAAATTCATTGCCACTGCAGTGGGAAATGATACAACGAATAACGTAACGATTATTGACAACACCGGAAGAACACTCTTTCAGGGTTCTAATTCAAATTATTCAGACAGCGGTTCCATGTCACTTGATGAGGAGGAACGCATAAGGGAAAGATTTTACAACGAGGTTGTAAACAATGTATTTAAGATACTGTCAGCTAAAGGATTGTATACGGATATTGCAGTATCGCCGAATCTTTCCATATCTTTTGACCATGTAAGCACCGTAGATACAGAGTATCGTAATCCTGATGAGGTAAAGGACAGTGAATACATATATACACAGGAAGGCGGAAGTGTCTCAGGCGGTGTTCCGGGAACTGACTCAAATGATGACGATACGACTTACTACATAAATACGGGAGATTCTACCAGCTCATCGGTGGAGATAAGAAAAACCGATTATGCAGTAAGTTCTACGATTACGTCAAAAGATGGCGAACGCGGAAAGTGTGACAGAGCCGCTTCTTCCGTTGCGGTAGTTGTAAACGATTATCTGATATATGATCAGGATGTCCTTGAGGACAGCGGTGTTCTTGATGATATCACATGGGAAGAGTTTATTGCACAGAATAAGGATATTCAGGAACTTGAAATATCTGATGAAATATACAGACTTGTTGTTACGGCAACAGGTATTCCGAGAGAAAATATTGAAATAAGCGGAAGTCTTATTCCGGAGTTCCACGCATCATCGAATGACGGAAGTTTTGTACAGAATATTATTCCTATTATTCTTGCAGTTGTTATTCTTGCATTATTAGGATTTATGGTATGGAGAAGCTTAAGACCTATTGAGGTTAACGAGGTTGAGCCTGAGCTTTCGGTTGAGGAACTGCTTTCGGCTACGAGAGAAAAGCAGGCACCTGTTGAGGATATTGATCTTGAAGAGAAGTCTGAGACAAGAAAAGCTATCGAGAAGTTTGTTGATGAAAATCCTGAATCAGCGGCACTTCTTCTTAGAAACTGGCTCAATGATGACTGGGGTTAAAAAGTTGATTTTGGAGGTATAGCTATGGCAAAAAGTGTTCAGATATCTGAAGTTACAGGCTTGACAAAAGCTGCAATACTGTTAATTGCACTTGGACCTGAAAAGTCTGCAAAAGTATTCAAACATCTTAAGGAAGAAGAAATAGAACAGCTTACACTTGAGATTGCCAATACAAGAAGCATATCACCACAGACAAAAGAGGATGTTATGTCTGAGTTTTATCAGGTTTGTCTGGCTCAGCAGTATATTGCGGAGGGTGGTATTAATTATGCAAAAGAGCTTCTTGAAAAGGCACTTGGTGTTGAAAAGGCACAGGATGTTATCAGTAAGCTTACTGCATCATTGCAGGTTCGTCCGTTTGAATTTATAAGAAAGACAGACCCTGCACAGCTTTTGAACTTTATACAGGATGAACATCCACAGACGATAGCATTGATACTTTCATATCTTCCTGCCCATCAGGCATCAATGGTAGTGTCGGCATTACCACTCGAAAAGCAGGCAGATGTAGCAAAACGTATTGCCAAGATGGACCGTACATCTCCTGATGTTATTAAGGAGGTGGAGCGTGTGCTTGAGAAGAAACTGTCATCACTTGTTAATCAGGATTACACAATCGTTGGTGGTGTAGATGCTATCGTAGATATCTTAAATACGGTGGACAGAGGAACAGAAAAGCACATTATGGAAAATCTCGAAATCGAAGAGCCGGAACTTGCAGACGAAATCAGAAGAAAGATGTTCGTATTCGAAGATATTCTTGCTCTGGACGACAAGACAATTCAGCGTGTGCTGCGTGATGTTGACCACAATGATCTGGCTGTTGCGCTTAAAGCTTCAGGCGAGGAGGTTCAGAATGTTATATTCAACAATCTTTCAAAGCGTCTTGCAGCTATGATAAAAGAGGATATGGACTTTATGGGTCCTGTTCGTATGAAGGATGTTGAGGAAGCACAGCAGAAGATTGTTAATATTATACGTAAGTTAGAGGATACAGGCGAAATTATCATCTCACGTGGTGGAGGTGACGAGATCGTTGTCTAATTTATTGAAAGGTTTCACCATAGCGGTGGACGATACAGATAAGAGAGTTATTGATTACAATGATATTATATCTGAAAAGTTAAATGAAATAAGAAATTCTCTGGAAGACAAGGATTTTTCCGGGGATGGTTTCAGCGCAGGTCTTAATCCTATTAACGTAAGTGAAGTGCTTACCGGAGAGGAGCAGATTATCGGTGAGAATGCTTCGGAGGCCAATGAAGCTGTGGAGAAAGAGTTTTTTGCCAGAAAAGAAATTATCATTGCTGAGGCGCAGACAGAAGCAGATGAAATTGTTAATAGGGCAAATGAAGATGCGGCTGCTATAATAGCAGAGGCACAGGCAGAAGCAGAACGCATACGTGCCAAGGCAAAGGAAACAGGATATGCCGAGGGAAAAGCTGCTGCAAGTGAAGAGGCAGAGATTTATCTTAATCAGGCAAGGGAAGAACTTGCAGAAAAAGAGGAGCAGCTTGCAGGCGAGTACAGGAAAAAGGAAGAAGAGATGGAACCGGCGCTTGTAGACACTATTCTTAAAATTTTTTCAGAGATTACCCATGCTGTTTCAGTTGATAAAAGAGATATGATTCTTACGTTGGTTAATAATGTGATGGCAGGCGGTGAATCCAGCAGGAATTTTATAATACGTGTTTGTAACGAGGATGCCCGGTTTTTGAAAGAAAACAGAGATAAGATAATTAATGCTGTAAGGAAAGATGTTCATATAGAGATAGTTACGGATCCGTCTATGAAGAGAAATGAATGTCTCATTGATACAGATACAGGAGTTTATGACTGTAGCCTTGATATACAGATGGAGAATCTTATCAATGACATCAGAATTTTAGCATGTACCGGGGAGTAGGGTAACATGGCAGTTTTAAATCTTGAGAAATATAATGCAATATATGAGAAATGCTACGCAAAAAAAATGGGTAAAGTATCCAAAATAGTGGGATTGACTATTGAGTCAATCGGACCGGATGCTAACCTTAATGATGTATGCCGTATTGTGCCGAAGGATAATCCGGAGGCAGAGGTTATGGCAGAAGTCGTAGGGTTTAAGGATAACAGAATCCTGCTCATGCCTTTTGAAAGCGTTGATGGTGTAGGTCCGGGCAGTATAGTGGAGAATACAGGAAGCGTTTTGAAAGTAGCTGTAAGTGATGATATTCTGGGAAAAACAGTGGATGGTCTTGGAAGACCTATAAACGGCGAGCAGATACAGAATGCCCAATTATATCCTGTTGAGGCTACCCCGCCGGATCCGATGGAGAGAGAAATTATTAGTCAGGTTCTTCCGCTGGGAGTCAAGGCGGTTGATGGACTTATAACGGTAGGCAAAGGACAACGTATAGGAATATTTGCAGGAAGCGGTGTCGGAAAGAGTACACTCCTTGGTATGTTTGCCAGAAATACAAGAGCGGACATAAATGTTATTGCCCTCATTGGAGAGCGTGGAAGGGAAGTAAGAGAGTTTATTGAAAGAGATCTTGGTGAGGAAGGTATGAAGAGGAGCGTTGTAGTTGTTGCTACCTCAGATAAACCTGCACTTATAAGAAATAAGGCAGCAAAGACGGCGACGGCTATTGCGGAATATTTCAGAGATCAGGGAAAAGATGTACTTCTGATGATGGATTCACTTACCCGTTTTTCAATGGCTCAGAGGGAGATAGGCCTCGCATCGGGAGAACCTCCTGTAACAAGGGGATATCCGCCAAGCGTATACAGTGAGATGCCAAAGCTCCTTGAAAGAGCCGGTATGTCATCAAACGGTTCCATTACAGGTCTTTACACGGTACTTGTTGACGGTGATGATTTTAATGAGCCTATTACAGATACAGCGAGAAGTATTCTTGATGGTCATATAATGCTGTCGAGAAAGCTTGGACATAAAAATCATTATCCGGCCATTGATGTTCTCCAGAGCATTTCCAGAGTAATGGGGCAGGTGGCAACAAGGGAACATAAGGCTGTTGCCGGAAAATTAAAAAATGTTCTTGCAACCTACAACGAGGCGGAAGATTTGATTAATATCGGAGCCTACAAGAGCGGCTCCAATAAAAATATTGATTACGCAATAGAAAAGATAGATATGGTAAACCAGTTCCTTTTACAGGGAGTTGACGAGAAGTTTTCTTTTGATGATGAACTGGCAATGCTGAATGCTATATTTGAGTGACATTGGAGATGATTAGATGGCAAAGTTTGTATATAAAATGCAGAATATTCTGGATATAAAAAATAAGCTTGAAACCCAGGAAAGGACGGCCTTTGCCATTGAGATGCAGAAACTCCGCACCGAGGAGGAACGACTGGAGAGGATTCGCGAAGAAATAAAATATTATGAAGATATTATCCGGGGGCAGAGTGATGAACATATAAATATTCCCGAATGGAAGAGATGCAATCAGGCACTTGAGTATAAGAAGGATGAAGAGAAAAGGCAGATTCAGCATATAAAGCTTGCTGAGAAAAATGTTGATATAGCAAGGGGACGACTCAACAAAGTAATGATTGAGAGAAAAACCCAGGAAGTTTTAAAAGACAAAGCATTTGAAGAGTTTGTCCGTGAACTTAATGAGAGCGAGAAAAAGGAAGTAGATGAGCTTGTAAGCTTTACTTACAATAATCCGGAGGGCAGGTAACATAAATGGCAAAAAAAGATAAAGAAAACATAGATGGAATAGATATTGAGGAGAAGAAAGGAAATAAGATTGTTACAATCCTGATTGCAATACTTATAATAGTATTATGGCTCGGATTGTTTGCTTTATTTATAAAGCTTGATGTAGGCGGATTCGGAAGTTCGGTAATGAAGCCTATATTTAAGGATGTTCCGATTATCAATAAAATCCTGCCGGATGATGA
>JBGVOL010000079.1:0-37058 GCA_045126475.1 Lachnospiraceae bacterium
TTTTTAGAATACATATGTTTCAGAATAACTAAATTCAAGAATAAAGGGTCTGACAACAGATGTCAAACCCTAATAAAAATGAATTTAGTCTTCAGTATGGAATTTAAGTTTACATGTGGAATTTACATTTTCATTCAACCAAAAATGTTACTATTCACAGCCGATATGAAAACTAAGCAAGCTCGTCGTGCTCGCACGTAAGAGATTGTTTAGTTTTCTATATCAGTCCTGCGAAGCAGGAACTTCCACCAGATGAGTAAAACATTAAGCCTCGTAGAGGCGACCGGACGCATCGCGGACGGGTTTTACGAATCATGGCGGAAGGGCTGTGAATATTATCTTCCTTTTAAAACTCCGGCATTTCCGTAAACACTACCTTCTCACCGTCTGCTATTCCTCCATAGACCGTATCCGTGTCTTTCCCTGCCTGTATATAATGTTCTATTACATATTTTGCAGAAAAAGGCATTTCCAATTCTTTAAGTTCATCAAACTCAAACCATTTAAGCTTACCTTCCTTTGATGTCAGATTAAGTGATATACCCTCTTTCAGCTCAGCAAAAAAATAATAGTTCTGACGAAGTTCGCCCTTTGTACGTCGTAAGGTTACATATCGAAGCCTGAGATTATCAAGCTGTTCCTCACTTACAGATAATTCTTCTTTAAGTTCCCTCAGTACACACTTCTTCGCATCATTTAATTCGTTTTCCTCAAAATGACCTCCCGCCGAGCCAATCCACAGGTTATTTACAACTCTCGAGCCCTGCCTGTACAACAAAAGCATTCTTCTGCCACATGTAAGATATACAGAAGTCATATTCCTAAGTTTTCCGTCCATGCCTCTATTCTCCAATCAATTCTCTTACCCTTTGAAACTGATTATTCAGCATTTCAACGTCTACAATTCCTTCCCTGTTAAATGCTGTTGCCTCCACCGTAAATGTGTCATCATAGCCAGTTTTGTGAACAAAATCAAAGAACTGTTTAAAATCTATATTTCCCTTTCCAATGGGAAGTGTGCGAAGATTATCCCAATCCATATACCCGCCTGCATAATCATTGACATGATAGTGACAGATGTGACCATTCTTCCAAAGCCACTGATATTTTTCATCATACAATAAATTTAGCTGACTGTGAAAAGTGGCCATCTTTGTGTCAAATATAAAATGAACATCATGAAATTTTTCCGCAAGCTGACACCAGTGTTTCATTGGATTTTCATGATTGCACACCACATTCTCAACAAGGATCTTCACTCCGTGTTTATCTGCCATATCCGCAAGGTACGGGTATACTTTCAGGTTATTTTCAAAATTCCTGTCAGATGTCACTCCGTCCCAGAGATGAACCACAAGCTTCCTCGCCTTTATTTCTCCTGCTATTCTGCAGTTAATTTCAAACAGACGCAAAGCTTCTGCGGTATTCTCTCTGCCACCCTTACTTATGCTTTCACCTATACGCTTCTCGCAATGCATGACGGGAGTGTAAAGCTCTATCTTTTTTATAAACTCCACTATTATTTCTGCTTTCTCGTACCACGTATCGTACATCATAAATTCAAACCCGTCACAATGCAGTTTCTTTGACAACGGCTCTAACAATCTGTAATCTCTTCCGTTTGGTCTGCCTATGAGCGCACCTGTTGAACATAAAATTTCCATGGCTTCTCCTTTTAATGATACAGAGGGACGCTCCTCGATACAGTGGAACCGTCCCCAAGCCACTTTGCCACATCAAGTGCATGATAAGTAATAATTATATTCGCCCCTGCCCTTTTTATTCCAAGCATTATCTCCATCACAACTTTCTTCTCGTCAATCCATCCGTTCCCTGCTGCTGCCTTGACCATGGCATACTCACCGCTTACATTGTAGGCTGCCACAGGACAGTTGAATGTATCTGACGCCTCACGGATTAAGTCAAGATACGCAAGAGCAGGTTTTACCATTATGATATCCGCTCCCTCCTCAATATCAATGGCACATTCCCTCAGTGCTTCCTTTCTGTTGGCACAGTCCATCTGGTAAGACTTCCTGTCACCAAAGCTCGGAGCCGAGTGGGCCGCGTCTCTGAACGGACCGTAAAATGCCGATGCAAACTTTGCGCTGTATGCCATTATAGGCGTATTAGTATATCCGTTATCATCAAGGGCTTTTCTTATTGCCGCCACCCTTCCGTCCATCATATCTGAAGGTGCAATCATATCTGCACCTGATTTTGCAAGACTTACAGCCATCTTTGCCAAAAGCGTCAGGGTTTCGTCATTCAATATCTGCCCATTATCTATAAGTCCGCAGTGACCGTGGGAGGTATACTCACAGAGACACACATCAGCTATGACAATAAGCTCCGGCATCTTGTTTTTAATGTATCTTATGGCTCTCTGGGTGATGCCGTTGTCATCATAAGCACCGCTTCCCACTTCATCCTTATGAGAAGGAATTCCAAATATAAGTATTGCATTGACACCTGCTTCCCTGATTTTTTGAAGTTCCTCATCAATTCTGTCAATGGAATACTGATTTATACCGGGCATTGATTCCACGGGATTAACAATATTCTCACCCTCAATTACAAACACCGGATAAACCAGCTCGCTCTTGTCTATTCTCGTTTCCCTGACAAGGCTTCTCATATTCTCACTGGAGCGAAGTCTCCTTGTTCTGTTTATCATATTGTTTCTTCCTTTCGCGTTATTTTGTTACGTGTTTTTGAGGCATTTCATTACGTGTTTTTGAGGTGGCAGATTCTACAGCGAAAATCCACACGGAAACAGCTCACTCAAACTTGTTTCCACCATATTACCATTCTCATCCTCATATATGACCTCTATGGACGGAGCAAACTCTGACATAAACTGGCGGCATATACCGCATGGCACCAGATTTTTAATAGAACCTGCAACCGCAATCCTCACAAATTCCCTCTCGTCCTCAGACACAGCCTTGACAAAAGCAGTTCTCTCCGCACAGATTGTACCTCCGTAAGAACTGTTTTCAACATTTACACCCGTATAAAGCTTTCCGGACTTTGCTTCCAAAACCGCCCCAACCTTAACCTTTGAGTACGGACTATATGCATTCTCAGAAACCTTCCTTGCCATCTCAAGCAACTCCCTGTTACTCATACCACTACCTCCATATCATACCACTACTTCCATATCATACTCTCCGCCTCATTGGCAGAAAATTTTCCACAGTGTATCAATGGAATATCAACAATTTTTCAGTTACATTTCAATAAGTGATTAGATTCTATGTTATTGCGAAGAAGATTAGTTTTTCTTAGTACTTTGTCAACTCATAAGCAATTCACTGACACGATGTCAGTGAAAGGTCTGTCTGAGCCATGGATGGCGAATACAGACCGTTTGCGTATATTTATATAACATATATCAAAGTACTTAGAAAAACTTATCTTCGTAACACAACATAGAATCTAATCAGTTATCGGAATGTATACACAAAATTGTTGATAATACATTAATGTCATCTTAGAAATTTTTCTACCGAGTCAACTGCGTTAGCTCCGTCTGCCACTGCCGTGACAACCTGTCGTAACTTCTTGGTTCTTGCATCTCCTGCCACAAAAATTCCTGCCCTGCTTGTGATTCCGTCCTCACCTGCCACAATATAACCTTTGTCATCGGTTTCAACAAGTTCTTTGACAAAGTCAGTCTCAGGCTTCATACCTACAGCAATAAATATTCCGTTTATATCAATCAAAGACTCCTGTCCGCTTTTAATGTTTTTTATGCCGACAGCCTTTACCAATCCACCTTCATCTCCGTTAATCGAAGTTACCACAGTATCCGACACAAACTCAATGTTCTCAGTTGCAAATATTCTGTCCTGCAGTGTCTTTGCCCCTCGAAGTTCGCCTCTTCTGTGAATAAGGTACACCTTTGAAGCAATTTTTGACAGATAAAGTGCATCCTCCAATGCAACATCACCGCCGCCTACTACTGCAACCTGCTTTCCCTTATAGAATGCTCCGTCACATGTTGCACAGTATGATACACCTTTCCCCGAAAACTCCTTCTCACCCGGTACATCAAGCTTACTGTGCCCTGCACCTGTTGCAACAATTACAGCTCTGGTTAAAAGTTTCGTTCCGTCTGCCATTTCCATTTCAAAATGACCTTCCGACTCATTTACCTTTACAATCTCATTATCTATAAATTCTGCTCCAAAATGCTCCGCATGTGTTCTGAAGCTCATGGCCATATCAAATCCCGATACGCCCTGCATACCAAGATAATTGTCAACATCTGATGTATTTACAATCTGGCCTCCGCTGTATCCTGCCTTCTCAACTACAACCATATCAAGCATGGCTCTCTTAGCATATACCGCAGCACTAAGTCCTGCCGGACCACTTCCTGCTATAATAACATCATACATATTTACGTCCTCCTCTTATGACCTGACAGGTCTTTTCTATATCCTCCTCACTATGAGCATATGACACAAACATTGCCTCATACTGGGAAGGTGCAACATATATATTATTTTCAAGCATATAGTTAAAATATTCCGCATATCTGTTTGTATCGGAAGTAATTGCCGTATCAAAGTCCGTGACTCTCTTATCTGTAAAAAATACACTCATAAGTGAGCCAACTCTGTTTACACATACACTGTCGCCAAACACTTCCTCATAGATATCAGCTATACGCTTTGTATTATCAGCAATACTGTCATATAACCCCTCTGTTTCCATGAGTATTTTTAATGTCTCTATACCTGCCGTAGTTGCAATGGGATTGCCGGATAATGTTCCTGCCTGGTATACGGGACCTGCCGGTGCAACCATATCCATTATCTCTTTTCTGCCTCCGTAAGCGCCCACCGGCATACCACCGCCGATAATTTTTCCAAGGGTCACCATATCAGGCTTCACACCAAAATATTCCGTGGCACCTCCAAGTCCCAGCCTGAATCCTGTGATAACCTCATCAAAGATAAGAAGCGCTCCGTTATTCTTTGTAATATCCCTAAGAAACTTAAGAAATCCTTCTTTTGGCAGCACAACACCCATATTTGCAGCCACAGGCTCAACTATAACCGCTGCAATCCTGTTTCCGTATTCCTTAAACAGCTTCTCCACCGAAGATTCGCTGTTATATTCTGCAATAAGAGTATTTTTTGTGTAATCCTTTGGCACACCAAGACTGTCCGGCACAGACTGTGTCAGCGCCCCGGAACCTGCCTTTACCAATAAACCGTCAGAATGTCCGTGATAGCAGCCGCGGAATTTCACAATCATATCCCTTCCCGTAAAGCCTCTCGCCACTCTGATGGCACTCATAACCGCCTCTGTGCCGGAACTTACAAGTCTTGACACCTCCATGACAGGCATGCATTGTCTTATAAGCTTCGCTAACTGAAGTTCTCTCCCTGTAGGTGCACCGTATGTAAGTCCGTTTTCACAGGCTTCCTGCACCGCTTTTATAACCCTTTGATTTGCATGACCAAGGATACATGGTCCCCAGGAACATACATAATCAATATATTCATTTCCGTCCTCATCAAATATCCTTGAACCCTTTGCCCTGTGAATAAAGACAGGTGTTCTCTTAACGGCCTTAAATGCCCTCACCGGACTGTTTACGCCTCCCGGTATATATTTTTCAGATTCTATAAAAAGCTCCTCTGACCTAACAAACTCCATTATAATGCCTCCAAATCAATTCTGCCGTTTTTTCAATATTCTGTTCCTCAGGTACAAACATATCAATCTCAATATTTTTTGCGGATTTCATCTGTCTTGACACTTCATCCGCAGTTGTCTTTCCCATGACAAACATATTAACATTATACAGCTTTTCTGTGCCCATTCCCATAACCGATTTATTCCAGTTATGAAAAAAAGCCTCTGCGCCGGAACCGCTGAACAGTACTACATCACGGATACTCTCCGGGTTAATCCCGCTTTCTTCCTTTGCAGTAACATCATATATTCTAAGCTCTTCTACATTAAATCCGGCTTCCGATATCTTACCTGCAAGTGTGCCGCTGCTTCTTGCAGCTTCCGGAATAAGCACTCCTGTTTTCTTTCCATTCTCATCTGCACTGTATACATTTTTTGTAAATCCTTCTGCAAATCCTTCTGCATCGGATTTATCCGACACATAATCCGCGATTACTCCGTATTCTTTAAGTTTTCCTAATGTACCCTTTCCTATGACTGCGAATTTGAATTGTGCTAACCCTCTTATATCGATGTCTGCATTCTCCCATGCCCCGAAAAACATTTTTACAGCCTGCCTGCTTGTAAAGAGAATCCATGAATAATCCTTTGCCTCAAGTTTAAGCAGTTTTTCAAGCTCTTTCATTCCATCAGAAGCCACCGCCTCCATCTTCACAATTGTTTTCAGTTCACATTCTGCCTTTCTTTTCTTTAATTCTTCCCTAAGACGTTCTATGGTTTCCTTTGTTCCGATAGCATGCATAACTTTCTTTTTCTCCGGTACCATGTTAAATGCCGCCGTCTCTCCAACAACAATAACGACAGGTGATTTCAAACCTGCCTCCCTGACTTTAATCCCAATATTTTGAAGATTTCCCACAACCTTTTTCTCACCCGCCGTAGTTCCGTTTTCTATGACTGTCGCAGGTGTATCGGGACTTTTTCCATAAAAAATCAGCTTTTCCGTTATTTCTTCAAGGCTTCCAAGCCCCATTAAAAACACCAGTGTTCCTTTAATTGACGCATATGCCCTGTATTCACTTTCATCAATGGCATTTCCGTCCTTTGTATGACCCGTAATGACATGAAAGCTTCTGCTCACTTCCCTGTGAGTTACAGGAATACCCGCCATCTCAGGAACTGCCACGGCAGATGTCACTCCCGGTACAAGTTCAAAATCTATACCGGCATTCATAAGTGCGAGAATTTCTTCCCCACCTCTGCCAAAAACAAAGGAATCTCCACCCTTTAAGCGCACTACAGATTCATACTCACTTCCGTACCTTACAAGAAGCTCATTTATCTGCTCCTGCTTCATGGTATGTGCACCGGGTTTCTTTCCTACATCTACTTTTATGCAATTCTCTTTTGTGCATTCTAATAATTCGTCAGAGGCAAGCCTGTCATATATAATGACATCACACTCACTTATCTTTTCCATCCCTTTTACGGTCACAAGACCGGCATCACCGGGTCCTGCTCCCACCAGAATCACTTTTCCCATAATGTCTCCCATGGCAGAATTTTAATATGATACAAGCTGTTTTACAAGTCTGTCCGCAAGTTCGGCACTAAACTCATTCTCATCTTCTCCGCTTACCTTAATCATCTGCCCACAGCATTCCTTTACAACACATAACATAATACGCTCACTATCAGTAAGCTTTGAATAAACACCGATTGGTTCATGACACCCGGCACCCAGTTTTCTTAATACCATTCTTTCAATCAAAAGCTCAGTTTCAGCTTTTTTATCGCTAATTCTTTGAAGAAATTCCTGTGCATCTTTCTTACGCCCCTCCACTGCAATAATTCCCTGTCCTGCAGCCGGTATCATTTTATCTGTATCAAAATACTCGTATCTTAAGTCATCCTCATTATGAAGTCCAAGTCTCTTTAGACCTGCCGCTGCCAGAATAATTCCGTCAAACTCACCTTTTCTCAGTTTTTCTATCCGTGTGGGAACATTTCCTCTGAGAGACTGGCATATAACATCAGGATATATCATTTTTATCTGGTTCTGACGTCTGAGACTTCCCGTTCCGACAACAGCTTTACTTCCCTCTTCTATTTTGTAATCGGCTCTGGTAATAAGTACATCCCTCGCATCTTCCCTTCCAAGCACGCACACAATATCCATTCCGCTCATAAGTTCCATAGGCATATCCTTTGCAGAATGAACCGCATAATCAATAAGTCCGTCCTGCATTGCAGCTTCAAACTCTGTTACAAAGACTGCCTTTCCACCAAATTCCAAAAGTGGCTTATCAAGTATTTTATCTCCTGTTGTCTTAATTATTACTTTCTCACAATCAACATCAGGATAAACTTTATGAAGCTCATCAATAAAAAGTTGTGTTTGTGCCAGTGCCAGATGGCTTCCTCTTGTACCTATTCTAATTTTCTTTGGCACTATACAATCTTTCATAATACTTTACGCTCCTCTTGTCGGGATAGGCTTCTAACGGTTATTTTCCATTATAAATTCTACAAACTCATTCTCCGGTAACGGCTTTGAAAAATAGTATCCCTGTATATGGTCAATTCCAAGTCCTTCCATAACCTCGTACTGCTCGCTTGTCTCAATTCCCTCTGACACAATTTCAAGTTCCATTCCCTTAATCATGGTCATGGCAGCATTCATTACATATTTTGCCTTTTCATTTTCAAAATATGACATGGTCATGCTTCTGTCAAACTTGACTATCTCAACCGGCATCTCCGCAATATAATTAAGATTAGACTGACCCGTTCCAAAGTCATCAAGGGAAAACCTGATTCCATAATCCATCAGCCTGTCCATATTGTTCTTAAAAACATCTTTTCCTACAATAGATGCAGACTCTGTTATCTCAAGGTTTATCTTCTCCGGATTGATTTTATACTTTTTCATTATCCTCATATAATCAGACGCAAGGTGCTTGTACCCACACTGTACCACTGAAAGATTCACTTCAATATAATCAATGTCAAGTTTTTTAAAGGCTTCACTGCTGATAAAACGGCATACCTTCTCGAAGACAATTTCCCCAAGCAATAATATTGTACCATTTTCTTCTGCAACACCGATAAATTTTCCCGGCGGCACAATTTCTCCTTTTTCATCGCGAAGTCGTACAAGTGCCTCCGCTGAGACAAATTTATGCTTTTGTGTGGAATATATTGGCTGATAGAATACTTCAATTCTGTTGTTCTCAATGGCATCAACAATAAGTACCTCTATCATCTTTTCTTCCACCATTTTCTCAAACATACTGCCATCTATTATTGTTGTATCTTTTTTCATCAAATCAGCAGTATTCTGTCTTGCATATTTTAAAACACGCATAAAAGTGTACTCATCATTTGTAAATCCTCCGTCCGGAACAAAAAACCATTTTGCCTTTGCATATGTTGCATACTCTTTTTTCCATCCAAGGTTGATCTTGCTGTTTATAAGTTCCTTGGCGTCACGTGCTTTTTGCTCATCATCAAAAAATAAAAGTATCTGATCATCTGTATTGCAGAACACCCTTGCACCCGGAAGCATCTCCAGAAACATTAAAAACTCATCATAAATATTCTTCCATTTTCTCCTGGACATAGCCTTCTGTTTAAAAATTGAAGCATCATCCAGAACCATCATATACATGGCGAAGCTTCTGTTATTGGCATACACCTGCTTAACGTATTCCCTTGCAGCATTCTGATTATACAGTCCTGTGGTCTTATCAACATATGAGTCAGGATTTTCAAGCATAAGATATACAATAAGCACACCAAGTGCACCTACAAAACTCACAATAAGCAGTGATTTTATGAAAAACTGCAAAACAGCCGCACCTGTCCACAAAAGAACCCACACCGCAATTGCATTTTTCCTTCTTGCATTCATCAAATCGCCGTTGCGAACAACCATATGGAATGCGTTCCAGATAAAATACAACGCAATGACATATGTAGCGATTGCGCTTGCACCATATGTATACAACTCATTTCCGTTAACATACCACTCAACCGGAAGTGTAAGAATCAATATGTCACCAACCATAAGTATTATGATTTGATAAGAAAACTTTTTCCTGCGAACTTTTTCATTGCGATATATATCCACATAGGTATAATTCAAAGCACAAAACGTAACAAACACCAGTGCAAGAAGATACAGCTTACACGAAATACCTATGAAAAGAGGTGAAAATCTTTCCGCTTCTTCAAGAACAAAAACTGAAAATATGTCAAGGCAGGTACATACAATGGTTGCTGCCAGCATTCTGAAAAAAGCAATACTTGTCTTTAACTGTATCCATTTGTATCCGATAAAAAAATAGAGAATAATAATCAAGATTGTAAGACCGCAGCTTTGCATAACAATGTGCATAAATTCACCCCACTTCACGTTGTGTCTGTTCAATACATCTTCTTACAATTTTATCCTATTTATTGTTTTTTTTCAATATTTTATCAACGTCTTCCTGTGATATATCATCATTTATCAGAGCCTTATCAAGCAATATTTTATAAATTCTCCGTCGTAACGTCTCATCCTCTACATTGTCTTTAATATATTCCCTGTATTTACCCATTATTAC
This sequence comes from Lachnospiraceae bacterium, assembly GCA_045126475.1. Taxonomy (GTDB): domain Bacteria; phylum Bacillota; class Clostridia; order Lachnospirales; family Lachnospiraceae; genus SVEL01. Next base: position 10,266 of record JBGVOL010000079.1, read on the forward strand.
GGCTGCCCTGCCATAATTATTTGTATTGTCCCCCATCAGAAAATCTTCCAGCCTTTCTTTTAACTCAGATGCAAGTAAAGGGCTTGTCCCACCTGTGGAAACAGATACCACCAGTTCCTCATCCTTGATAATTGCAGGGAAATAAAAACTGCAAAGCTCCTTTCTGTCTACCACATTGACGGGTATTTTCCTACTGTCACATGCCGATGATATTTCCCGGTTCACGTCCATATCATCAGTTGCAGCAACCACAAGACACATACCGTCAACATCACATTCTTCAAAGGGTCTAATAAAAACATGCACTGACTGCTGCTCTCCAAGTAGTCTTACCTCCCTGCAAACATTCTCTGCCACAACTGTCACGTCTGCCCCAAACTCAGCAAGCTGCTTTATCTTTCTTTCTGCTACAGTACCACCGCCGACCACAAGGCATTTTTTATTTTCAATATCTATACATATAGGGAAACAGGCCATCTCCGTCCTCCTTAATTTTTTGATTATCCGACTGTATTCTTAACACTTCTGTTAAGCTTCTCGATAATGCTGTTAACCTTTTCATCTACCATGGCTGCTGCCTTGTCTGCCTCCAGTACCTTCAGTTCACTGTTTTTTTCTGCCGCAGACTTAAAATCATCTATATCCATATAGCTGCAACCATCAATATGTTCTACTCTGCTGTCAATATCGTGGGGAACAGCCATATCTATAAACAAACGTCTCTTTTTCTCCCCGCAAATTGCCCTTTCTACCTTATCAGCCACAAATGTAAAATGGGGGCTTGAGGTAACACTGACTATAGCATCAGCCTGTCCGATATATTTATACCTGTCTTCAAAATCGATCATTTCAACAGCACTACTTTCACTGTTGTCACAATCCTGCTGAAACAATGACATTCTTCTCCTTCTTGTTCCGATAATTCTTCGTATTCCCTTACTTCTTAGATTTTTTGCCAGTATACTTCCCATTTTTCCTGTTATTCCCACAATCAAAACTATGCTGCCGCCTTCTTTTTTCAGAAATTCCTCAATTTCATTGGCTGCCAGTGTTCCGTACGATACCGGTGTTTTTGAGAGCAATGTCTCCGTTTTAATAGTCTTTGCACAGTTGAATGCGCCCTGAAATGTCATATTTATCTGATTTTCACTGTACCCGTTCTCAAGAGCGAATAGATAACTTTCCTTAACCTGTCTTAATATCTCATCCTCACCTAAAACCATTGAATCCAGCCCTGCTGCAACGTAATATAAGTGATTTATTGCTTTTTTTCCACTATATACATACACATTTTCCATTATTTCATCAACCGGTATTTTTTTTATATGACTTATGGCTTCTATTGCCATTGCAACATCATCATTTTCTCCTTCATAAGTAAAGTACAACTCACTTCTGTTGCATGTAGACAATACTACCGCACCTTTGAAACCTTTATTCTTAAGACGCTCACTTATATCTGCCTGCTCATCCCATGAAAAGCTGTACTTTTCCCTTTTGTCTATCGCCACTTTTTTATAATTAATTCCTATGCACTTCATTTGTCATCCATCCTAAAATTTTTCGGAACAAAAGAGCGCTTTACTACCTGCAAAGCGCCCTTTAATATTATACTTCACTATACAACTTTGTGCAACAAAATCTACTGAATTATGTCTTCAGGAAGAAATCTTCTCATAATCTTTACAATAACCTTCATATCAACCGGTTTCGTCATATAATCATCAAAGCCTTCCTCTATGTACTGTTGTCTGGCTCCGGACACTGCATTTGCCGTAAGTGCGATAACAGGCGTAGACTTATTGAGATTATCCTCCATCTCATTCATCTTGTGTAATGTCTCTATTCCATCCATGTCAGGCATAAGATGATCCATAAAAATAATATGGTATCTTGTTCTTTTTACCATCTCAAGACACTCTACTCCGCTTGTTGCTGTCTCAACATTAACTTTCATTTTCTTTAGAAGTCCTTTCATGACAACAAGATTCACCGCATTATCATCAACCACAAGTATCCTTCCGTCAGGTGCAGTAAATTCCTCATTTTCTAAAATTTTATCTGCGTACTTTCCCACACTATCGTTAATGTCTCCCATCGGCTCATCATTTACGATATCCTGTACAATTTCAAATGAGAATGTACTTCCCTCACCGTAACGGCTTTGAACTTTAATATCGCTGCCCATAAGAAGGAGAAGATTTCTTGTGATATTAAGACCGAGACCTGTTCCTTCAATGTTTCTGTTCTTCTTTTCATCAATACGCTCAAATGACTCAAACAGTCTGTCAATATTTTCTTCTTTTATGCCGATACCTGAATCTTCAACAGCCACACGCAGAATATATTTTCCCTGTTTTCTCTCTCCTGAAACTATAAGTTTAACATAACCTTCATGAGTATACTTGCAGGCGTTACTTAAAAGATTCATAAGTATCTGCTTTATTCTCACCTCATCACCCAGCATAACCGATGGAATACTGCTGTCTGCCTCAATAATAAATGACAGACCTTTTCCTGACATTCTTAAAGAAAACGTACTGGCAATGTCTTTCAGCAAATTGCGGGTGCTATATTCAACATTTATGAGATTCATCTTACCGGACTCAATTTTTGAAAAATCAAGAATATCACTTACAAGTGAAAGCAGCGTCTCTCCGGCTCTTTTTATACTCTCTGCATACTCTCTTATCTCCTCATCGTCAGTGTCTCTTAAAATCATCTCATCCATGCCAAGCACGGCATTAATTGGTGTTCTGATTTCATGGGACATATTTGCAAGAAACGTACTCTTGGCATGATTTGCCTTATCAGCTTCTATTTTAAGCTGCTCCATCTTTCTGCTGCTTTCATGAAGAGTTGTGGCATCGAACAATGTTATAATCTGTCCTGCTGCCTCCTTATTTTCATAAAGTGTTCTCGTCTTAACATGATAATATCTGTTATCCCTTATATATGCGTCACTGTACTCATCTGCAAGTATACCGTCAATAAAACATTTTATCTCAGCATTACTCCTCGCTCGAAGTTCAGGAAGAATCTCATATGCCATTGAGTTCGCATACTGAAAGCTTCCGTCAGCATTTCTTACAATGACACCTGCATCGAGATTTGTAATAAGGTCTTCCTTTGCTATATCAAGCGTTGCAAACAATCCGTACTTCTTAATGAGAATGGCTATTAGAACCGTAAGAGTGGTGACAATCATCGGAACCATATCATACGGTTTACTCAGTCCGAATATTGAAAAAACTATGGCAACATCAGTTACGGCAGATGTCATGGCAAGGCTCCTTTGAATCTTCTTTTCCCTGCCGTATGCCGTTTTATAACTCCTATAGCACAATACGGAAAACATCAGAAGTTCTGTAATCATATATATCATAAAGACCACATAAAGCGGTGTCTTTCCAAGTGAAATGAACATATGTCCGTTTACTTCCTTTATGCCTATGCTTGAGTAATACAGCTTGTGCCTGTCTGATGTAAACACAATGCAAAACATAATTATGTCTATAAACCAGAATACATTTAGCAAACCCTTAGGAAACTTCCAATTGTAATACCTTATAAATGTGAACAGCAGAAAAGTTCCTACAAAAGCTTTTCCAAGATATTCTATTTTTACAGCCACCATCATGGCTGACAAATCAGAAGATGTAAGTTCCAGAATATAACCTGCCAATGTGATAATATTGCACATGATGGTTGCAACCATATAGTTAGACTTCTCTTTATTCTTCTGCTTTGATATTATATAAACGGCATAAAAGCCGGCTATAAGCCCAACCAAATGCGTAGTCAGTACAACCTCATGCATCATCTAATTCTCCTTTCAATTAAGTGAAAGCTTTATCGATAGTTCCTCCAGCTGTTTATCATCAACGATATTTGGAGCTTCCGTCATAAGACATGAAGCATCCTTAATCTTAGGGAATGCAATAACTTCCCTTATACTGTCTTCTTTTGCCATAAGCATGATTAATCTGTCAAGTCCGTAAGCCAGTCCCGCATGAGGCGGTACTCCGTACTTAAAGGCGTTTAACAGAAATCCGAATCTCTCATAGGCCTGTTCTTTTGTAAATCCAAGAACTTCAAACATTTTTTCCTGTATGTCACTCTGGTAAATTCTTACAGAACCACCGCCAATCTCTGTTCCGTTAAGAACGATATCATAAGCCTTTGCCCTTACCTTACCCGGGTCTGTGTCAAGCAGCGGCAAATCCTCGTCCATTGGCATTGTGAACGGATGATGCATAGCCACGAAACGGTTCTGCTCCTCGCTCCACTCTAACAGTGGAAATTCCGTTACCCACAGGAAGTTAAACTGATTCTTATCAAGTATTCCGAGTTCTTCGGCTATATGGACACGAAGTGCTCCAAGCACTGCCCATACAACGCTGTCCTTATCGGCGGCAAACAAAAGCAAATCGCCCGGCTTACCGTCCATCGCTGCCACAAGCTTATTAAGCTCATCCTCTGTCATAAACTTTGAGAATGAAGACTTATATGTTCCATCATCACTTATTGACAAATATGCGAGACCTTTTGCACCATAAGTCTTTGCAAATTCAACAAGGGCATCTATCTTCTTTCTTGGCATTGCACCCTGTCCGTTTGCATTTATTCCTCGGACTGTTCCACCGTTCTCTATGGCTCCCGTAAACACACCGAAACCACAGTCTTTTACAATTTCCGTTACGTCCTTAAGCTCCATTCCGAATCTGGTATCAGGTTTGTCCGAACCGAATCTGTCCATTGCTTCCTGCCATGTCATTCTCTGTATAGGAAGCTTGATGTCCACATCAAGAATCTCCTTAAACATCTTTGCCAAAAGTCTTTCATTTACATCTATTACATCATCTACATCCACAAATGACATTTCCATATCTATCTGTGTAAACTCCGGCTGTCTGTCCGCACGCAGGTCTTCATCTCTGAAGCATTTTACTATCTGAAAATACCTGTCATATCCTGAACACATAAGAAGCTGTTTAAAAAGCTGTGGTGACTGTGGCAATGCATAAAAATTGCCCGGATGAACACGGCTTGGCACAAGATAATCTCTTGCACCTTCAGGTGTGCTCTTAGTAAGCATCGGAGTTTCTATTTCCAGAAATCCCTCGTTATCAAGGAATGTTCTTACAAGTGTAGCCGTCTTGCTTCTCATTATAAGATTTTTCTGTAATGAAGGACGTCTCAAATCAAGATATCTGTACTTAAGTCTCAATTCATCCTTTGTTGTGATTCCGTCCTCAATGGGAAACGGAGGGGTCAGTGCTTCCGATAATATTCTAAGCTCTGTAGCCCTTATCTCAATATCACCGGTCTTCAGATTATCATTAATGGCTCCGCCCCTCTTTGTTACCTGTCCTTTTACGGCTATAACAAACTCTGAACGGAGTGTCTCTGCCTTTGCAAAACCTTCTTTTAGAACATCATTCTCATCGAAGACAATCTGAAGAATCCCTGAACGGTCTCTTAAATCAATAAATATAAGACTTCCGAGATTTCTTCTCTTCTGTACCCATCCCATGACGGTGACAGTCTCACCTATATTCATTTTTGATACTTCCGTACATCTGTGACTTCTGTGAAGTCCTCTCATTGACTCTGCCATTATTTTGTACTTCCTTTCAGCTCTTCCCTGTAAAATTCTTCAAATTCCTCATATCCCTCTGACATAAGCTGTTCCTTCTGGAACTTTTTGTTCTTGTTCATACGTGCCACAAGGACCTGTGTGCCGTCAGCTCTTGCTGCCTGTGCCTTTGCAATTATCTCACACAGTCTGTCTCCTGACACACCCTTTTCAATAAGATATGCTACCTTTCTGCTCTCATTAGGAATCTTAAATCCGCTTTCCATCATAAGAAGAATAATTCTCTCAAATCCGATGGAAAATCCACATGCCGGAACTTCCTGTCCCGTAAACTTTCCTACCATCTTGTCATATCTTCCGCCACCACCGCAGCTTGCGCCAAGCTCCGGCATAACAATTTCAAATATGGTTCCTGTGTAATATGACATTCCTCTAACAAGTGTAGGGTCAAATACAATATCAAAATCTGCATTCTTTGTTGCCTTAACACTTCCTATAATCTCTCCAAGGCCTGTCTCAACATCAGGTTCCAAATAATCCTTTATCTCAGAAGCAAGGAATTTAAGTGAATCCTCGGCAGAATCCATACCCTTAAAAAGTCCCATGTACTTATCCACTGATTCCGGTGTAAAATCGGCTGCTTTCAGTTCTTCCTCGACACCTTCCATACCAATCTTGTCCATCTTGTCAAGTATGATAAATACCGTATCAAAGTCTTCCTCTGCAAAACCGCTGTACGCTGCCATTGCCTTAAGTATTCTTCTGTCATTTATGTTTATTCTGAAATTTTTAAATCCAAGTTTTCCGATGGTAGTTGTTGTAGCCAGAATAAGCTCTATCTCGGCAAGATTGCTCGGCTCTCCCAATATATCTATGTCACACTGCATAAACTGGCGGTATCTGCCTCTCTGAGGTCTGTCAGCTCTCCACACATTTCCCATCTGAAGTGCCTTAAACGGATTTGGAAGATTAGCCGCATTGTTAGAATAAAATCTTACAAGAGGAACCGTAAGATCATATCTCATACCAAAATCAACAAGATCAGCCTCTGTCTGTGCTGTATCGATATTAAGTTTTTCGCCTCTCTTTAAAACTTTAAATATCAGTTTTTCATTCTCACCACCCTGCTTGCTGCTAAGGTTTTCTATATGCTCCATACATGGTGTTTCTATGGAAGAAAATCCAAATTTTGCATATGTCTCCTTTATAACGCTTATGGCATAATCCCTGATTTTCATCTCTGCCGGCAGAATCTCTTTCATGCCGTTTACCGGTTTTTTACTTAACTTCATCTCTTCCTCCTAAACTGCTGTCTGTTCCCATATACAGCTTCTTTATATCTCTGTTTAAATCAATCTCATGAACAACTTTTAAGAAAGCCAGAAATACTTTCATATCAAAGTTCTTTACCTCATCAATCATCAGTGTAACTGCCGTCTCCGTGTCAAAAGCCTTTCTGTACGGTCTGTCCGAAGTCAATGCAATAAACACATCACATACTCGAAGTATCCTTGCACCGAGAGGTATGCTCTCACCCTGAAGGTTATCAGGATAACCGGAACCGTCATAGTTCTCGTGATGATAAAGTATACTTTCTATTACAAAATCCGAAAAGTCTTTCTTCTTCAATATGTCCGCACTGAGTTTTGAATGCATCCTGACGTATCTTAACTGCTCCACCACAAATCCTTCCCCGCCGTTGCCATACATATAATTTGACAGTTGAAGTTTGCCTATATCGTGCAGTACTCCTGCTACAGACAGTTCATAAACCATCTTTTCAGGCAGTCCCAATTCCCTTGCAATATACTTAGCCATATTGCTTACATATATTCCGTGTTCAATCGCCTCCGGCACGTCTTTTTTCAATGCCTGCCTTACAACATAAGAACTGCTTACATTTTTTTCCTCGTCAGATTTTGTCATCACCTTATGAAAGAAATTGATCTTTCTCTCAATCATCTCGTCGATACGCTCAATATACTGGTCAACGTTCTTTACATTATCCACACGTTCAAGCTGTTCTCCGTCAGGATATACATATTTTGTCACAGAGCCTGCACCCAGTGCCACGATGGTCTGTTTCTCCTCCATAATAAGGATGTTATATATTCCCGTTTTTCCCTCTCTTGCATACCCGACATTTTCCATGTTTCCCGCTATGTTCTTCTGTCTGTAAAGATAGTACGGTTCCATGCCCATTTTTTTTGCATAGTCGGCAGTAAGTTTCATAATCTCCTGATTATTTTCTATTGAAAGTTCCTTATACTCATCCTTAAACATATTGAGTCTTGCCGCTCTTTTTACTGCAAGTGAATGAACCGTGATACTGTCCGGATTAAGCTTTACAGCCTCCTCCATAGTATATCTGACATCATCAATTCCTTCATTCGGAAGTCCAACAATGAAATCCATATTGATATTGTCAAATCCCTCTTCCCTGGCCATGACAAATGCCTCGCGTACCTGCTCTACCGTATGTTTTCTTCCGATAATATCAAGGGTTTCCTGCTTCATTGTCTGCGGATTTATTGAAATTCTTGTGACACCATATTTTTTAAGAACCTTAAGTTTTTCCCTCGTAATGCTGTCCGGTCTTCCTGCCTCAACAGTAAACTCCTTAACATGTGAAAAATCAAATGAATTCTTAACTTTTCCAATCAGTCTTTCAAGCTGGTCAGGCGACAACGTGGTCGGTGTTCCTCCGCCAAAATATACAGTATTCAGTTTTTTGTCTCTGAAGGTATTGGCTGCATAATCTATCTCTTTTATGAGTGCATCAATGTACCCATCAACCTTATTCCTGTACGCATCAATATTGTATGAAGTAAAAGAACAGTACAGGCATGTACTCGGACAAAACGGAATTCCTATATATAAACTGTAACCTTCTTTATAATCAATTTCTTTTAAAATATTTATTTCCTTTTTGGCAATTTCCCTGCTGAGTTTTATTTTCTCATCAGATACATAATAATTTTCCTTCATGTATCTGTATATCTGTTCATCATCAAGAGGTTTCTTTCTCTCCATCAAAGACATTGGTATCTTTGTAGGTCTTATTCCCGTAAGGGTTCCCCATGGCAGTTCTTTCCCTGTAACCTTACTCATCACACTGTAAACAAGTCTTTTCATGGTATTTTTTGTCGCCTTGCGGTCAAGAAAATCTGTTTCATCATCACAGCAGAATATACAATGCATCTTTACCTGACAATCAGACATATCCCTGCATCTGCAGATATCTTCCGTCTTCTGACCGTATATTTCCACCCTGATATTTGAGGTAACCTCCTCAAACATAACCCGGAGCATATATTCAATAAAATCATTGTCCCCGAGCTTCTCCGCAGAATTTACAAGTACATCCGTATGCGGACAAAACTCTCTTACAAGAGTCCACACATCATATTCAAAATCAATTCTTTGTAAATCTATTAATATCGCCACTATATTATCTCCAATACCATTTCTTCTCATCATCTATGGTTGTTGACTCTCCATGTCCCGGATAAACGGTAAGCCCGCCGTCCAGAACAAGAAGTTTTTCTGTTATCGAAGCATAAATCTGCCTCTCACTTCCCGTCGGAAAATCCGTTCTGCCATGACTTTGGCAAAACAGGGTATCACCACTGAAAAGCCGCACATCACTGCCATCATCCATAAGATAGCAGCAGCTTCCCTTGGTATGTCCCGGAGTATGAATCACCTTAATCTTAAAGCCACACATTTCTACAGTTTCTCCGTCTTTCACGGGTACATCTACTTTCACACTGTCGTCTGTGTCAAAAGCGGCTGAAAGATTAAGTATGGTATCACCTGCAAGCTCCGTCTCTTCTTCATGTGCATATACTTTCACACCATAGAGCTTCTTTAACTCTTCCGCTGCTCCGATATGGTCAAAATGTCCATGTGTAAGGAATATTCCTCTTATACCTATTTGCTGTTCCCTTATATATGAATCAATGATTCGCGGATTGTCTGCCGGATCAATGATAATACCCTCCCTGCTTTCTGCATTATATACAATATAGCAGTTTGTGGAACATATACTTAAGATAATTTTTTTTATGCACATGCTGCCCATGTTTATACCAAGCCTTTCTACGCCTAATTTGACGAACGTACAATATCTATAACCGAATCAATCATTCTTATCTTATCAACAAGCTTTGTAAGCTCATCCTTGCCCCCTATCATAAATGACATGGATATTGTGGCAATCTCCTGTTTGCTTGTTCTGCTGTTGATACTCTGTACATCAATGTTTCTCTCTGTAAATACCTTTGAAATATCTGCCAAAAGGCCGGTTCTGTTGTTGCAGAATATCTGAATTTCCGCAAGATACTTCTCGCCGTTCTTTCTTTCCTCCTGCCAGTCAGCTTCCATAAGTCGCTGCCTCTCAATCTCAGGAAGATTTATTATGTTGACGCAATCGGTACGGTGTATTGAAATACCTCTTCCTCTTGTAATAAAGCCGACTATTTCATCACCCGGCACAGGATTACAACACTTTGAGTAACGCACCGACACATCATGAACACCTCTTACAATGATTCCGCCCTTAGACTTTGCATCATCTTTCTTCCCCTTGGCATTCTCAGCCATTTCTTCAAGAATCTGCTCGTTTGTAAGTATCTTTTTGTTCTTTTTCTCATACTCATCAATAAGTCTGTTTACAACCTGACCTTCCTTGATGCTTCCGTGTCCGATTGCCGCAAGAACAGCATTCCATTCCTTAAGGTTAAATTTGTTTAATACCTTTGCTATATACTCCTGCTTTGTAAGGTCACTGATGTTAATTCCCTTTCCCTTACAATAGCGCTCAATTAATTCTCTGCCTTTTACTATATTTTCTTCTTTAAATTCTGACTTGAACCACTGGTTAATCTTGTTCTTCGCCTGTGAACTTTTTACTATGTTGAGCCAGTCACGGCTTGGTCCTTTAGAATTTTGTGAAGTAATGATTTCTATTCTGTCACCGTTCTGAATCCTGTAATCGATATTAACAATCTTTCCGTTTACTCTTGCACCAACCATCTTGTTGCCTACAGCACTGTGTATACTATATGCAAAATCAATAGGTGTAGAACCGTTTGGCAGATTTTTTACATCACCCGAAGGTGTAAAGCAGTACACGTCATCCGTAAACAGATTAAAATCACTCTTAATAACACTTAAAAATTCTTTATTGTCCGAAAGGTTATTCTGCCACTCAAGAACCTCTCTTAACCAGCTTAACTTTTCCTCTTCCTTGTCCGGTGTATACTTTCCGTTAGGGTCTTCCTTGTACTTCCAGTGTGCGGCGATACCGTTCTCAGCCGTCTTGTGCATCTCCTCGGTACGAATCTGAATCTCAAACGGCTGTCCGTTAGGACCAATCAGAGTTGTGTGAAGCGACTGGTACATATTTGATTTAGGCATGGCAATATAATCCTTAAATCTTCCCTGTATAGGTTTGTACTTCTCATGAATAATTCCAAGTGCGGCATAACAGTCTTTCACCGAATCCACGATAATTCTTACGGCGAACAAATCAAGAATCTGATCAAAATCTTTATTCTGATTTATCATCTTCTTGTATATGCTGAAAATATGTTTCATTCTGCCGTAAACTCTTGACTTGATGCCTGCCTCTTTCATAAGGCCGTCAACCTCTGCCACAAGCTCCTTTATCATCTGTTCACCTGAGCTTAACTTAACATTCCTCTGGAAAGCAATCTCATTGAACTTCTCAGGCTCAAGATACTTAAGTGCCAAATCATCCAGTTCAACCTTAATCTTAGATATACCGAGTCTGTCTGCAATAGGCGCATAAATATCCATTGTCTCCCTTGATTTTTCAATCTGCTTTGCAGGACTCTGGTACTCCATTGTTCTCATATTGTGAAGTCTGTCCGCCAGTTTAATAAGGATTACCCTAATATCCTTACCCATTGCAAGAAACATCTTTCTTAAGTTTTCTGCCTGAATCTCGATTTTATCTGCCGAGTACGAAACCTGTGTCAGTTTTGTGACTCCGTCTACCAAAAGTGCAACTTCTGCACCAAACATGTCACTTAACTGTCCAAGGGTAAGCACTGTATCTTCAACAACATCATGGAGAATACCTGCCACTATTGTCTCCTTATCAAGCTCAAACTCAGCGAGGATTATCGCAACAGATAACGGATGTATAATATATGGTTCACCTGAACGTCTCCTCTGGTCCTTGTGTGCCTCTGACGCAATTTCATAAGCCTTCTCAATGACTGAAATATCATCTGACGGATGATACTTTTTTATCATTGAGATAAGCTTATTGTACAACTCTGTCGGATTATCAAACTCCTCCGGCGATTTAATTTTCGGTGCTGATACTTCAATTTTTTCGTCTGCCATAACTTATCGCCTCACTTTGTAAATATTCTTCCGTATCTCCCGCTGTTTCACAGCTGCTACTTGCCGGGATATACAATAACAGACTCAACTCTCTGGCCATTTAATTTTTCTCTGCCGTTAAGTCCTGCAAGTTCCATCAAAAATACAGAACCTACAACCTGTCCCCCAAGTTTATTTACAAGCTTAATTATGGCCTCTATGGTACCTCCCGTTGCCATGAGGTCGTCTACAATCAATACCTTCTGTCCCGGTTTTATGGCATCCTTATGCATCTCAATCACTGCAGAGCCATACTCTAAATCATATTCTACAGATACAGTTTCACATGGAAGCTTACCCTTTTTTCTGACCGGAATAAACGGTTTATGCATATTGTAAGCAATAGGTACTCCAAATATAAAACCTCTTGATTCCGGGCCGACAACAATATCAAAATCCAAATCTTTTATCTTATCCTGCATAAGATCAATAGCAAGATGTAAGCCCTCTGCATCCTGTAATACACTTGTCACATCCCTGAAAATAATCCCCTCTTCAGGAAAATCAGGTATACTTCTTACATAATCTTCTATCTTCTTCATATATGCCTCCATGCCTTTCATTGTACTTTTACTCTTCATTTTACCATTAAATAGTGTATTTAACAATAGTTGTTGATAATTATTTGAACTGTCCTCCTGCCATTATACTCATTGATATCAGGATAATAAATAATGGATATTGTTATATCATTTTCAATTCCCAGTTTAACCTTTTTCACCTGTTCTCCTCCGAACTTTTCCGTAATAAACTCCATAAACCCCTGAAACACGGAAGCAAAAACCAATGCATCAACAATTCTTCCCGAATCATCCGTCACCTTAAGTTTGCACATATTCTGATTTGCACCCATTATCTTTAGCGACTTTACCCTAACATTTTTCGTTGCAAATACAGGCTTTTCATTCCCCTTCCCGAATGGTTCCAACAGTGATAACTGCGCCACAAGTTCTTCAGACACATATGCTAGAGGCATAGGTACATCTATCCATATCTTTCTAATCATATCATCTTCCGTAAGCCTGCACCTGTCATTTAATGCCGTCTCAAAATCAGAAATCTTGTCCCTGTGAAGAGAAAGACCTGCCGCCATCTCATGACCTCCGTACTTTAATAAGAATTCATTACATTCCGTAAGAGCCTCAAACATATTATATCCCGGTATTGACCTTCCTGAACCTTTAACAAGGTTTTCCTCACCTTCGTCTGCACTGTCTGTAATGACAAATACCGGCTTATTAAAATGCTCTCTCACCCTTCCGGCAATAATGCCTGCAATACTCTCATGAACATCCGGCAGATAAATTAGAAGTACTCTTTCGCTCTCCTTTTCCTCTCCTTGTCTTATTGCCTCAATTACACCATCCTCAGTCATGGATTTTCTTAAATTATTTAACTCAACAAGCTCTGATGCCATTTTTTCAGCTTTGCTATAATCCTCACATCCTAAGAGTTCAAGTCCCTTCTTTGCCGTTTCAAGCCTTCCTGCGGCATTAAGACACGGACCTACAACAAATCCGATATGATATGATGACAGTCTGTCCCTGTTAACGCCACATATATCCATAAGTCTGTCAAGGCCTATATTGGAGGTATTTTTAAGTCTCTTAAGTCCCTCTGACGCAATGATCCTGTTTTCTCCCGTCAAATCCACCACATCACCGATAGTCGCAATAGCCGCATACTCTATAAACATTTCTGCCCGTTCCCGCCAGTCCTTCAAATTAAGTTTTCTGTACAGACATGTAATCAGTTTATATGCCACGGCACCGCCACACAGCAGCTTAAAGGGATATTCACAGTCAGGCTGCTTTGGATTAACCACCGCATCGCCTTCAACTCTCCTGTATGTAATCTCTCCTGTTACTTCATTCCTCTCAAACGGCACCTCGTGGTGGTCTGTAACAATCACCGTCATGCCAAGATCCTTAGCATACTTTATCTGTTCTATTGCTGCAATACCGTTATCACATGTGACAATGGTATCCACCTTTTCATCATATGCCTTTTTTATTATATTTTCATTGATACCGTAACCATCCTTTACCCTGTCAGGAATATCATAACTTACACATGCACCTGCCAGACGCAGTCCCTCCACAAGAATATACGTTGAACAAATACCGTCAATGTCATAATCACCTATGACTCTTATGCTCTTTTTCTCCCTGATTTTAGACATAATAATAAAAGCAGCCTTATCCATATCCTTCATAAGTTCCGGCTCATAAAGGCTGTCAAGGCTGCTTTCAAGAAAAGCCCTCTGACTTTCGACCGTATCTAAATCTTTATTTCTCATTATTCTTGCCACAATGGGACTTACGCCAAGTTCCCTTGCAAAGCTGTCAAAATCAGCTCTTTTACTGTGAACAAGCCATTTTTCCTTCACCATAATATCCTTCCTTTCAATAACATGGATATTATAGTATCTAAATAAAGATGTGTCAAAAGACTTTTATTCTTCTGTTATTTTCTTTTTTGATGCTGTTTCAAACCTTTTCTTAGACATTGTATACCACAATGAACCTGCCAGGCATACTGATGAATAAGCACCTGCCAAAATACCTACAATAAGCGGAAGAGCAAACTCCTTCATTGATGTTACACCAAGAACATAGAGTGCTGCGACCATAACAAATGTTGTAAGTGATGTGTAAATTGAACGTGTAATTGTGTCTGTTATGGCACTGTTTACAAGACCCTTTATATCTTTTCTGTATTCTGTAACCTTAAGCTTCTCTCTTATTCTGTCAAATACAACGATTGTCGCATTGATTGAATAACCAAGAATTGTAAGTATACATGCGATAAATGTATTACCAACGGTAGTCCATGAAACCGCATAGAATATAACTACGATAAGCAAATCATGAACAAGGGCTAAAATTGCACTTGCAGCAAATCGGATATCCCTAAATCTTATGAAAATATATGCAAGCATACATACAACTGCGATGACAGCTGCAATTGCGGAATTTCTTCCCATCTCGGCACTTACCGTTGCGCTTACACTTGACTCGTCAAATTTGTCCTCAATGGCTCCGAACTTCTCAACGAGCATGTCCTTTATCTCTTCCTGGATTTCGTTGCCCAAATCCTTTGTTCTTATAACATACTCATTTGTTCCGTCAACTGCATTTGCAAGAACATCTCCGTCGCCTGCAATCTTCTGAATCTCAGGAAGAATCTTCTCATTAAATTCTGTTATAGGATAATTCTTTTCAAACTCAACACTTGTTGACACACCGCCCTGGAACTCAACGCTGTAATTAAATGCTGTCTCTCTGTCACCAATTACACCCTGACTGTTAAGTATGATTACTACTGCACCTGCTGCAATGAGAAGTCCCGATATTCCAAGGAAGATGCCCTTCTTTCCTACAAAATCAATAACATTTCTCTTCTTCTGAACACCATACATTGATGGCTTGTTAAGTCCCATTCCGTAAAGGAAGTAAAGAAGTCCTCTTGTGACAAACATTGCCGTAAACATTGATATAACAATACCGAATGCAAGTGTCTTTGCAAATCCCTGAATAGGGCCTGTACCCATATACATAAGAATTGCAGCAGCAATAAGTGTAGTTACGTTACCGTCAATAATTGCCGATGTAGCCTTGTTAAAACCTGTCTTTATGGCACTCTTCACTTCAAGTCCGTTTGCAAGTTCTTCCTTGATACGGACAAATATAATAACATTGGCATCTACCGCCATACCGATTGCCAGAATAACACCGGCAATACCCGGAAGAGTAAGTGTTATGTCAAATGCATTAAGTGCAAGTAAATCAAGTGCTACATAGCATATAAGTGCAAGACCTGCTGCAAGTCCCGGAATTCTGTATGTTGCAAGCATGAACAGAATTATAAGTACGAGACCTATGGCACCTGCAATAAGGCTTGTCTTAATTGCATCATCACCAAGCTTTGCTCCAACAACCTTTGAAGATATCTCTTCAAGTTCAAGCTTAAGTGAACCAATTCTGATCATTGATGCCAGTTCTTCTGCTTCCTCACTTGAAGACATTCCGTCTATTGACGCCTCGCCACCGGAAATCTGTTCTTTTACTCTCGGACTTGAAATTATGTTTCCATCATATACTATATAAATGATTTTTCCTTTAAACTCACCTGTAACCTGCTTAAATATCTCTGCTGCATCTGAGTTAAACCTAAGTGATACCACATACTCTACAGCGCCTGTTGTCTGGTTCTGTCTTGCTGCAGGCTGTGCATCTGCCACATCATCACCTTCAAGCCATACCTTTTCGTTTTCTCCACCGATATCTGTAACAAACTGTAATGAACCCGGCTTTCCAAGTTTCTCAAGAACTTCCTGAGCATCACTCTGTCCCGGAATTTCAACTGTAATTCGGTTGTCACCCTCAGTATATACAGATGCCTCATCACTGAGCTCATATGCTCTTTTTTCCATCTTTGTCACAGTATCCTTAAAGTCCTCGGAACTGAATTCCTCATCCTTTACTTCAAAGGTAATGCTTACACCACCCTTTAAGTCAAGACCCTGAATAATATGTGACGCCTTTCCTTTTCCTTCTTCGCCTATTCCGAACAGAGTGACAAAACAAAGTCCTGCTATAATAGCAATGCTCAGAATAAAACAGACAATACTTTTTTTCTTATTCATTTTCCCATTCGTCCTTTCTTTACATCCACCTATTCAGTGGCATTTTCCTCCATGTCAGCCATGGCGGCCTTTATCATAATGGCACACTCAACACGTTTTCTTTGCATCTCGCAGCCAATATCATAAGCATCTTTTATATCTTTGTGGAAATTGTAGGCATTTGCCGCACATCCACCGCTACAGTAATACCTTGCAAAGCACTCTCTGCATTTTGGCTTTGCATAAACGTTACACATCTTAAACTCATCCCGTATATCTGTTCTTGTTATACCTTCATAGACATTTCCCATAAGGAAATCTTCATTTCCCACAAACTGATGACACGGATAAAAGTCACCCCACGGTGTAACGGCAAGATATTCCGTACCGGAACCACATCCCGACAATCTTTTTGCCACACATGGTCCCTGCTCTAAATCTATATTAAAGTGGAAAAAGTTAAAGCCCCTGCCTTCCTTTTTTCTCTTAATATACTCAACCGCCAGCTTGTCATACTCTTCTAAAATCTTTGGTATGTCCTCTTCCTTCAGTGCATACGGCTCCTCAGGCGGTGCAACAACCGGCTCCATTGACATATGTTTGAAGCCCAGGTCTGCATAGTGCTTTACATCCTCCGAAAAATCAAGATGTTCACGGGTGAATGTTCCTCTGACATAATAGCTCATATTCTCCCGCTGTTTGGCAAACTTCTGAAACTTTGGAACAATAAGCTCGTAGCTTCCTTTTCCGTTTCTGAATGGTCTGTTAAAATCATTTACCTCCGGCCTTCCATCAAGACTCATTACAACATTTGCCATCTCTTTATTGGCAAATTCCATAATTTCATCATTCAGCAGAACTCCGTTTGTTGTAAGCGTAAATCTGAAATTTTTGTTGCACTCTTTTTCGCGGGAACGTCCGTACCTGACAAGTTCTTTTACAACATCCCAGTTCATGAGAGGCTCTCCGCCAAAGAAATCCACTTCAAGATTCACACGGTTGCCTGAATTCTCAATAAGGAAATCAAGTGCCTTTTTACCAACCTCAAGACTCATAAGAGCT
The DNA here is from genome assembly GCA_045126475.1 of Lachnospiraceae bacterium. Taxonomy (GTDB): domain Bacteria; phylum Bacillota; class Clostridia; order Lachnospirales; family Lachnospiraceae; genus SVEL01. The sequence goes on from JBGVOL010000079.1 coordinate 27,971, forward strand.
CTTCTTCCGTGATATTCGCCCTCCTCTGCAAAGCAGTATCTGCAGGCAAGATTACAGTCATGAGCTATATGAAGGCACATAGCCTTGACAACTGTCTTTCTTTTCTTGAAATCTGTAATATATTGTTCGTAAACATCCTCAGTAAAAAGCTGCTCACTGTCTTTAAGTTCCGTTACCTCCTCAAATGCATCTGCGATTTCAGAAACATCATATTTGTCCTTTAAGACAGACATTATCTCATCCCTACTTTTTTCCTCGTAAAGAGCGATAACATCATATGTAACGTCATCTACAACGTGAACAGCACCACTATTTACATCGAGAACAATATTATATCCGTTATTCTTATACTGATGTATCAAAATGTTGCTCCTTCCAAAACCCTTTCAAAACTAACAGGCAGCGATATTAACCGCTGCCTGCAATTTAACTCTTGTAAGTCAACTGTCAAATCCAATAGCCCAATGATTATCTGTTGTTCTCACAGCTCTGGTTACCTACAGTACATGATGTCTTACATGCTGACTGACATGATGTCTGGCACTCACCACAACCGCCTTTAGCCATTGTATTCTTAAGTGTTTTCTTTGTTAATGTCTTTATATGCTTCATCTTTTTTCCTCCTATTACTTCGCAATATATCGCTAGTTTACCATATACATAATAAATTGGCAACAAAAATCATTAAAAGTAGTTGTTTTTCAACTTCTCTAAGGCCTTCTTCTCTATCCTGCTGACATAGCTTCTTGAAATATCAAGCTCATCTGCCAGTTCCCTCTGGGTCATTTCCCTTCCGCCGTCAAGTCCGTAACGCCTTATTATTATGTCCTGCTCACGGTCTGTGAGCACCTTGGAAAACACGCTGCTAAGCCATTTTATCTTCTCTGCCGTATCATAAGCCGACACAATGTCAATATCTTCACATTCAATAATTTCCAGGAGATGAATGGCGTTCCCCTCTTTGTCCGTTCCAATAGGTTCATACAGGCTTACTTCTCTTAACTTCTTTCTCTCACTGCGAAGATGCATCAGTATCTCATTTTCTATGCATTTGCTTGCATATGTTCCAAGCCTGATACCCTTTGAATCGTTAAAGCTGTTAACCGCCTTAATAAGACCGATGGTACCTATGGACAGCAAATCTTCAGAGGCACCGTTACTGTCTCCCCTGTTATATTTCTTAACAATATGTGCTACAAGTCTTAAATTTCTCTCAACAAGCACATCCTTTGCATGCGGCTCTCCATTTCGCATTTTCTCAAGCCAAAAGGCTTCCTCTTCCTTTGTCAACGGTTCCCTGAAGGCTTCCATAAAGAGCACCTGCACACGTTTTATTACATTCTATGCAGACAGCCTATCCAAGGTTACTTTTCCTCTCTTCTTAAAATATCAAACTCTTCAAGGTCAATGCCAAGGTCAACATATATTATCTGCTTCGGATGTGGTGCACTCTCCACAGAGTTTCCGTCCTCATCATATATTCCAAGAACTTTTGCACCGATATTGTCACCGTCAGGCTTCATAACCTCTATCATCTCACCGACAGAAAATTTATTTCTCTGTTCTATACGGTATCCGTTTTGGTTCTTACCGCTTACTATACCAAGATATGTGTATTCTTTTACATATGTGTTGCTGTCATAAATCTGGGTATTCTCATCAGGCTTTCCGAAAAAGAATCCTGTTGTGTACTGTCTGTATGTGCACTTTGCAATCTCTGACTTATATACCGGTATCCTCTCCCTGTAATATTCCGGCGATTTTTTATAGTCATCAATAGCCATCCTGTATGTTCTTGCAACAGTAGCCACATAAAGTGCTGTCTTCATCCTTCCCTCAACCTTGAAGCTGTCAATTCCTGCTTCCATCATCTCCGGAATATGTTCAATCATGCAAAGATCCTTTGAGTTAAATATATATGTCCCTCTCTCATTTTCATAAACAGGCATATATTCTCCCGGACGTGATTCCTCAACCACTGCATATTTCCATCTGCAGGGATGGGTGCATGCACCCTGATTTGCATCTCTTCCTGCCATAAAGCTGCTTAAGAGGCATCTTCCGGAATATGAAATACACATTGCACCGTGAATAAATGTTTCTATTTCAAGTTCATCAGGAATATTTTTCCTTATTTCCTTTATTTCTTCCAACGAAAGTTCCCTTGCGGTCACAACTCTCTTTGCACCAAGTCCGTGCCAGAAATTAAAAGTACCGTAATTTGTATTGTTTGCCTGGGTACTTATATGAATTTCAATTTCCGGGCAAATCTCCTTTGCGATGGAAAATATGGCAGGGTCTGCTATTATAAGTGCATCAGGCTTTATATCTTTTAATTCCTTCATATATTCTCTCACACCGTCAAGGTCGCTGTTATGAGCAAGAATATTGGCTGTAACAAATACCTTTACACCATGCTCATGGGCAAACGCAATACCTTCACGCATCTCATCGCTTGAAAAGTTTTTCGCCTTGGCTCTCAGTCCAAACGCTTCACCGCCTATATACACTGCATCTGCGCCATATATTACTGCAACCTTTAACACTTCAAGGCTGCTTGCCGGTATTAATAATTCTGGTCTGCTATACATACTACCTCTCCTTATCAGTCTTTTTAACGCTCATTGTGATACCGTCTCCGATTGGTACTATTGTCGTCTCAAGTTCATCCATATGCTTTACCTGATACATATACTCCCTCATGCGGCTGTGAATCGTCCTGTTTCTCCTGACAATCCCATACCTTGATTCAATTATGTCACCATCCTGAAGCACATTGTCTGCTATAAGTATGGCTCCCGGTTTCATCAGTCTTAAAACTTCCGGAAGAAAATTTATATACTGCGCTTTGGCAGCATCCATAAAAACAAAATCGTAGGTTTCTGATTCAAGGTCAGCCATAACCTCCATGGCATCTCCTTCAAGAAGAGTAATCTTCCCGTCCGCCCCTGCCTCAGATATATTTATCTTTGCCTGCTGTATTCTTTTTTCATAATTTTCAATTGTAGTTATGTGTCCGCCCTCCGGCAGGTATTCACTCATAAGAATTGCCGAGTATCCTACAGCACATCCAAGCTCTAATACATTTAAAGGCTGCTTAACCGTAAGCATAACCCTCAAAAAGCTCTCCATTTCTTTTCGGATAATCGGCACATTGTCTGCTATGGCACTTTTTTCAATTTTCTCTAAAATCTCACTGTTTGAAGTCTCCAATGAATGAATATATGACACAATTCTGTCGTTTACTATCATTGTTTCTCTCCGTATTAATCTTTTTTATTCTCCGGTGCAGCCGCGTTGATTATTCCTATAATCTCCTCAACGTTGTTCTCCGTAGAAAACTCATACGTTCCCGGCGTTATGATAAGTTCATACAACAATGCCTGAATTCTGAACATTCCTGCATCCTCAATAAGTCCGTTTACTTTCAGTATATTTCCCAGTTCCGATGTTGTAGTATCCTGTGGTATAGTCACTACTACATCATGCCCTTTTCCCTTAGAATCCATACCTTTCTCAGAGAATATAGCTTCACCGTATTCAAATGTCTTTGCGCAAACCACATAAAATACCGCTATGATAGCAGCAATTGCAACCATCTTAAGCGTTATCCGTAGTACCATCATGGACGTTTTTCTCAAATTCATATGACTCTCCTGCCTATTCTGACTATATAACTTATGGCCAATCAAATAGCATTATAAACAAAAGCCTATAAAAAGTCCAGTTCTAATTCCACATCTGACACAAGTATTGCATCAATCTGCTGCAACATTTTGCAGAGAATAAGCTCTGCATTCATAAACTCTCTCACCACACTGTTAGTCAGCAAATCATTGTAACCGTCAGCCAGCTCCTGCATGGCGTTCCTGTTTTGTCCATCATGAGTCATCTGCATTTCCACATTTGCTGCCCTGAATTCATTTACTCTTTCCTTAAGCTGCGGAGTCTCGTTAAGCAACCGTCTGTACATATCAAAATTTCTGTATTCCTCGCTGTTTAATATAATCTGCTTAAGTTCCTCCGCCTTTGCTCTAACATTATCCGTCACTTTTATTCAACCTCCATAATGATAGGGAGAATCATCGGATTTCTCTTTATCTTCTTCCAAAGATAATCGCTAAGTGTTTCCTTAACAACCATCTTAATCTTACCCCAGTCAGTAATATTTTTGTCTATGCAGTCAATAACTGCATCATTCACCGTATTTCTTGCCTCATCAAGAAGATTCTCTGCTTCTCTTACATATACAAAACCTCTTGACACGATATCCGGTCCTGCCAGAAGCTGATTGCTGTATTTTTCAAAAGTCATGACAACTATGATTATACCGTTCTCGGCAAGGTTTTGTCTGTCGCGCAGAACAATGTTTCCGACATCACCGACTCCGAGACCGTCTACCAGAATTCCGCCTGCCTGTACTCTTGTCTCCTCAACATAAGCCTCTGCTCCGCTTACCTGAAGCACATCACCTGAAGACAGTATAAAGATATTATCTTTATCTATGCCCATAGATTCCGCAAGCTCGGCCTGTGCCTTAAGATGACGGTACTCGCCGTGAACCGGAATTGCATACTTAGGCTTAACAAGTGAATATATAAGTTTAATTTCCTCCTGACATGCATGGCCGGAAACGTGTGTATCCTGGAATATAACATTGGCACCAAGCATTGACAGTTCGTTGATAACCTTTGTAACCGCCTTCTCATTTCCCGGAATAGGACTTGAACTGAATACAATGGTATCTCCCGGCTTAATGGTAACTTTCTTATGAATTGAAGCCGCCATTCTTGAAAGCGCCGCCATGGACTCACCCTGACTTCCTGTTGTAATGAGAACAAGCTGCTCATCAGTGTAGTTTTTCATGTCCTCAATATCTATAAGTGTGCCGTCCGGCATATTGAGATAGCCAAGCTCCATGGCAGTATTGATAATGTTAACCATACTGCGTCCTTCAATGACAACCTTTCTTCCGTACTTAGTCGCAGTATTGATTATCTGCTGGACTCTGTCAACATTGGAAGCGAATGTTGCTATTATTATCCTGTGCTTTGTATTTTCTGCAAAGATATGCTCTATGGTCTTTCCAACATTTCTCTCGGACGGTGTAAATCCCGGACGAAGAGCATTTGTACTGTCTGCCATAAGTGCCAGTACACCCTTCTTGCCCAGCTCGCCGAATCTTGTAAGGTCTGTTGTGTCACCAAATATCGGTGTATAGTCAATCTTAAAGTCTCCTGTATGGACAATTACACCTGCAGGCGTGAATATGGCAAGACCTGCCGCATCAGCGATACTGTGATTTACTTTGATAAACTCAACTCTGAAGCTTCCGATGTTTATTGACTGACCATGCTTTACAGCCTTTTTCTTAACAAGTTTTTCTATGCCGTGTTCCTTGAGTTTTCCCTCAATTATTCCCAGCGTAAGCTTTGTGGCATAAATCGGTGCATTAACCTCCTTAAGCACATACGGAATCGCACCGATATGATCCTCATGTCCGTGGGTGATGATATATCCTTTTACCTTATCTGCATTTTCTTTGAGATATGTTATGTCAGGTATAACAAGATCTATACCAAGCATATCATCATCAGGGAATGACAAACCACAGTCCACTACAATAATCTCATCCTCATACTCAAACAATGTTATATTCATACCGATGGCTTCAAGACCGCCAAGCGGTATAATCTTAACTTTTACCTTGTCATCTACTTCTACTTTCGCTGTTCTCAATTTATGCACCTCTTCTCAATTGTTACGATTATTATTACTTTTCAATATCTATATCATCTAAAATCTCTGCAAAGATTCTAGATACATATTCAAGTTCCTCATCATCTTCCACTATCTCATAGACAGCATCCGAATCCTCTGCTTTTGATGTATCTTTAAGTATATATGCATCTGCTTCCTCATCAGTCTCATTCTCTGTGACAAGAAGATAATTAATATTGTTTATCCTTGTCTCCTCTACTACATAAAATTCAACTTCTTCGTTTGTATCATCCATAACAAAACTAATCTTTTCTGACATATATTTTCTCCGTTCCTTTTTTGATAAATTTCCGCAGTTTTTTCATCTTCATTGGTCTTTGTTGTGTTCATAATCCAAATATGACTGTAAAATAAATGTGGCTGCTATGCTGTCAACATATTTTTTTCTGTCCTCGCGCCTTATTCCGGCTTCCATCATCAGTCTGTCGGCGGCAACCGTCGTAAGTCTCTCATCCCACATTATAACCTCCAGACCTGTCCTTCTTTCAAGCATAGCTTTAAATTCCATGGTCTTCTCAGCTCTCTCCCCAATTGAACCGTCCATATTCTTTGGCAGTCCGAGGACGATTTTTTCAACCTGGTACTCTTTAATTAATTCCTCTATCCTTGCCAGCGTTCTTCTAAGTTTATTTTCCTGTTCGCGCCTCACTATCTCAATTCCTTGCGCAGTAACAAAAAGTGCATCAGATATTGCTACACCGACCGTCTTTGACCCAAAATCAAGTCCCATTATTCTCATAAAGATATTTCATCCGTTCTAAATTAATTGATATTTCCGTTTCAAAACCTACTTAAGCTTGTTGTTGATATAATAGTGAAGTGCTTCCTCAATGAGCTCATCACGTTCTACCTTCATTATCATGACTCTTGCATTGTTATGCGACGTAATATATGTGGGATCACCTGACATAATGTAACCCACTATCTGATTGACAGGGTTGTACCCTTTCTCCGACAATGCCTTATATACATGTTCCAAAACCTGTCCGACTTCAATCTTAGGCTCCTGTACTTCCTTAAAATATTGTGTATTATTACTTACTTCGTTCATTTTTCTTCAACCTTTCTAGTATCTCACGCACGGATAGCTAATGTTATACTAATACATTTTTTGGATATCTGCAAGCAGAATTTCATTATTTATTCTTTTCTTCACTTTCACATCTGCCATTTTGTTGCCAAGTCCGCTGTCTCCGACTACCGCTATCCTTACATACTCCCTTGTGTGTCCTACCATATATTTTACACCGTCAATCTCCGTTTCCTCTTCCATGAGAACTTCTTTTATCTCTCCTATAAAACTGTCAGTATACTCCTCTTTCATTTTTTCTCCCAGTTCCATAAGCACGTCGCTTCTAACAGCCTTGACTTCTTCCTGTATCTGATTATCCATCTTTGCCGCAACAGTTCCTTTTCTCTTTGAATACTTAAAGATATGCATCTCTGCAAATGCAGCCTTTTCCAGAAATTCTTTTGTTTTTGTAAACTCTTCCTCCGTCTCTCCCGGAAATCCCACTATAACATCCGTTGTTATGGCAGGTCTGTCAAAATGCTTACGAATCATACTGCACTTCTCCAAGTATTCCACAGGAGTGTAATGCCTATTCATTCTTTTGAGAGTATCCTCGCATCCGCTCTGAAGAGACAGATGAAAATGAGGACAAAACTTTCCGGCATGCTTCAATTCAGCAAGAAACTCCTCCGTAATAATTCCCGGCTCAAGAGAGCCCAGTCTTATTCTCTCAATTCCCTCAATATCATTTACCGTTTTAATGGCATCAATAAGACTGATTTTCCTGTCATCATCTGACAAATCTTTGCCATAGGAACTTAAATGAATCCCGGTAAGAACAATTTCTCTGTATCCGCACTGTGCAAGTTTAGATATTTCACTTCGTATATCATCAAGGCTTCTGCTTCTTATTCTTCCTCTTGCATACGGAATGATGCAGTAAGTACAAAACTGATTACATCCATCCTGAATCTTGATGAACGCTCTTGTGTGATCTCCCTGTGTTGTCATCTTCATTTCATCGTAGTGGCTGCTTCTGCTTATATCATCAATAAATGTATTATTGTCTGATTCATAATATGCCTCAAGAATCCCGACTATGTCCGATTTGTTATTATTACCGACAATAATATCTATAGCCTCATCTTTTTTCAGTTCCTCTCCCGCTGCCTGAACATAACATCCTACCGCCACGACAACCGACTCCGGGTTGAGTTTTTTTGCACGGTGGAGCATCTGTCTTGATTTACGGTCGGCAATATTTGTTACCGTACATGTATTAATAATATAAACATCAGCTTTTTCACTGAACGGGACGATTTTATATCCGTTTTCCTCAAGTGACTGTCTCATTGCCTCTGTCTCATATGCATTTACTTTACATCCTAAATTATGAAGTGCTGCTGTACGCATGTTTCCTCCTAAATATTTATATTTAACAATGTCATAACCTTTATATAAAAAGTTTTGTACAAATTGCCCTTATAAGACCGGCTTTCGCATACAATTTGCACAAATTTTTCGCTACGTCAGATTTTAACACATTTTACATTGACTTTTTTTCCAAATAAAGTTAAGATAGTTGCAGATTAGATAAATTATAACAGATTTATCTACCTGAGGTTTTTCATAATGGAGTTTACCTCAATCATACAATTAATTCAAACACTATTTCATTTTTAGGAGGGTATTTTTATGAAGACAGTTCAGATTTGCTTAAACTCAATTGATAAGGTAAAGGCTTTCGTAAACGATATTACTAAGTTTGAGACAGATTTCGATTTAGTATCAGGCAGATACGTTATCGATGCAAAATCTATTATGGGTATTTTCAGCTTAGATTTATCAAAGCCAATCGACCTTTGCATCCATGCAGATGAGAGCAGCATTGATACTATCTTAGAAGCATTAAAGCCATATATGTGCTAATTTGCATCTTACTTATTTACGAATTTTTTGGTGGCAGGAGTTTTCTCCTGCCACTTTTCTACTAATCTACAGTTATAACCTCCACGCTGTTCACTGCTGTCTCTATCATCTCATCAATTTTATCTGCTATCTTAAGTTCTGAATGCTTTATTACATTGAGATTTGGCTTAGTAACAGGATGTTTTGCAACAAATGTGGTACAACAGTCCTCATATGGCTGTGTTGAGATATCATAGGTGTCAATCTTCAACGAAATATCAACAATATCCTGCTTGTCAAATGCTATGACCGGACGGTATACCGGCATATCCGTATTTTCATCAATTACTGCAAGGGACTGCATTGTCTGGCTTGATACCTGTCCTA
>JBGVOL010000080.1:0-7605 GCA_045126475.1 Lachnospiraceae bacterium
ATAGCCACGTATTATATCCCCGATTTCCTTATCCACATTACTCTTTATCTTTTCGCGTGAACTTACCTTCTCAACCTTTTTTCTGACTTCCTCCTCCGACATTGAAAGTTCTTTTGATAATACATCTATAACTTTCTCCGGGTCAGTAACCTGATTGTAAACCACCGATATGGTACAAACTGTCTTATTTGCGCCAAGTACCACACCGTTTCTGTCAAGAATAAGTCCCCTTGCTGCTTTAATTGTACGCTCACGCTCCTGAACCTCAACAGCCCTTGTTCCGTAATAAGTTGACCGGAATATCATAAGATATACGAGCCTGCCGCACAGCACAAGAATCGCCAGCATATACCCAAAGAAAAGCAAAACAAGGACTTTTTTGTTATATACTTTAAAGGTTTCCATAAAAATAACCTCGTAAAAGATTCCAATATCAATGTATTATTTCTCTTACAAGGTTATTCCTTTTAATTTGCACCGTTTCCTTCAGGGTCGCCGTTTCCCTGGGAATTATTGTCTCCCGTCACTCCACCCTGCTGGTTCATCTGGTCTATTGCCTCCTGTTCAAAAACAGAACCTTCTATATTTTCAAACTCTGATTCCTCATTAACACTTTGAACTTCCTTGAATATATCAAGATAAGGCAGAACCTCCTTCATAATGCTTGTCCACACCTCAAGAACCTGTGCTGTAGCCTGTTCCTCCTTTGGTTTAGGATTATCAAGAACCACATAACAAACAACCTCAGGATTGTCATACGGCGCAAACCCAATAAATGACAACAGATATTCTTCCGTTCCTCTCGGATACTTCTCCGCCGTTCCTGTTTTTCCCGATATTGTGTATCCTTCGATTGCAGCTTTTGTACCTGTTCCCGATTCAACACACATCCTGAGACCTTCCTTTATTATGTCAGATGTCTCCTTTGTCACAACCTGCTTTACAAGCATTTTGTCATAATTCTCCACAATACCGCCGTTTGTATTTAGAATCTGTTTCACAACATGCGGTCTGTAATAGTAGCCTCCGTTTATAACCGATGAAAATGCAGAAGCAAGCTGTACCATTGTCAGATTATAATTCTGACCGAATGAATTTGTAGCAAGGTCAGCATCTCCCATATTGGCATCCTTTATAAGCGTTGAACAACTGGCCTCACCCGGAAGGTCTATTCTTGTCTTTGCACCAAATCCAAATCTGTTCTGATAATCTGAAAATGTAAGCTTTCCCTGTGCCACTGCCATCTGCATCATTGCATCATTGCATGAGTAAGCTAAAGACTGCTGAACTGATATCTCGCCGTGTCCGGATTTTTTGTGGCAACCGATTGTCCATCCGCCCACAACCTCATTTCCGTCACAGACAAATGTCTGATTAGGAGTTATGGTCCCCTCCTCAAGTGCTGCCGCTACGGTAAACGGTTTTGATGTGGAACCCGGTTCATAAGAATCCGAAATACAGTAATTTCTCCATATTTTGTTTAATTCACCCAGTTTGTCTTCATCTGTCATGGCAGACAACTGTTCCTCTGTAAAATAAGCACTCAAGTCTCTCGGATTATTAAGGTCATATGAATTTTTACCTGCCATTGCAAGTATCTCACCATTTCTCGGGTCCATAATAACGACACCGATGTTATCAGGCTGATAAAGCTCGTTATAATGCTTTATCCATTTCTCAACGATTGTCTGAACATTAAAATCTATGGTAGATACAATGCTGTTTCCATCCTCTGCCGGTTTCTTTACGGCCTCCATGATATTATCATTATTTACATATCCGTACTCACGGCCGTCCACTCCGTTTAGATAATTGTTATGGTACTCCTCTATTCCCCATGTTCCCACATTGTCTGCTGAGGTAAATCCTATTATATTACAGGCCAGTGAAGAAAACGGATACTTTCTCTCATATTCAGATTCAAACCATACACCCTGAATATTGGGATTATTCTTTGTATCATCCTTCAATTCAAGAAACTGCTCTATCTGCTCATATGTGAGCTTCTTCTCATAAATATAATAGCTTCGGCTGCTGTTTTCATTTACAAGTGCAGCCAGTTCTGCAATGTCATATCCAAAGCATTTATTCAGTGCCTCAAGAGTCGGTTCAAGGTATTTTCCCCCATCTGAAAGCATAATCTTAGGGTCTAAAATAAGGTTGTAGACCTTTATACTTGTGGCAAGCACAACACCGTTTCTGTCAACAATATCGCCTCTCTTGTAAGGAATAGTCTTGCTGCTGTAATTTTGCTGCTCAAGAGTATTTATCGTATAATTATCTCCCTCTGTGTAATTAAGATAAATAAGTCTTCCACATAAAATGACCAGTCCTAATACCACAACAGTAAAAACAAACAGTAATCTTCTGCTCATTCCTCTTGTAAATATGACCGGTCCTTTTTTTCTTCCTGTTCTTCTCATATATTAGTCAACCTCACCTGTTTTACTCTTCCGGTATGTCGTTGAGCTGGTTCATATATTCACCTACAGTGCTGTCATAAAACTGCACCTGTTCTTTTCCTGCTACCACCATGCCAAGTTCATTAATTGCTGTGTTCATAATGTAGTCAACGTCAATATAACCATTGATTTCGTAATCCATGGCGTCATTCTTGGTAATAAGTGTATCAAGCTGTGTGTGAAGTGCCGATATTTTTGAATTATTCTCGCTTGCCTGCGCATTCAGTTGAAGATACTTCACGCATGACATTACAATCATAATAACCATGGCAAACAGAAAGCACACATATATAAGACTCATCTCAAGCCCCTCTGCCTGTCTTCTGTAGCTTCTTCTGTTTCCTTTTCTCTCTTCCGGTTTCTTTGGTGATGCAATCTTTGGCTCTTCAACCGGTACTGCAACTTTACGTACCGTATTTCCATCAGTATAATACATCTGTCTGTTTAAATTTCTAGTCTCTCTTGCCATATTAAATCCTTCCATGTCCCTGCTAAAATACGCCATCGAATTCCGTTTCGACGGTCGGTTCTTTTTACATTATTCTCTCAAATGTACGAAGCTTAGAACTCTTTGAACGCTTATTTTCAGTTATCTCCTCATCGCTTGGAACGATAGGTTTTCTTGTCACTACTTTTCCTTTTGATTTCCTGCCGCACACACATACCGGAAAGTTCTTCGGACATGTACACGGATTTTCATTCTCCCTGAATTTATTTTTTACGATTCTGTCCTCAAGGGAATGAAATGTAATAATTGAAAGCCTTCCTCCGTCGTTAAGAAGATCAATCATGGTATCAATAGAATCTTCAAGAACTTCAAGTTCCTTATTTAATTCAATTCTTATGGCCTGGAATGTCTTCTTTGCCGGATGACCGCCTGTTGCCTGTATCTTTGCAGGAACAGCCGCCTTAATGGCTTCTATAAGTTCTCCTGTAGTTTCTATCTCTTTTTTATTTCTTGCCATAACAATATGTTTGGCTATATTTTTTGCAAACTTGTCTTCTCCATAATCCCTGATAACCCTGAAAAGTTCCATCTCACTATATCCGTTGACGATATCCTTTGCTGTAACGGGATTGGACTTGTCCATCCGCATATCAAGGGGTGCGTCGACCTTGTAAGTAAAACCTCTCTCAGCATTGTCAAGCTGGTATGACGAAACTCCTATATCAAGAAGTATTCCGTCAACCTTGTCCACTCCGAGACCGGCAAGGACATCTGCTATCTCATGGTAATTACTTTTAACAATGTCAATCTGCACCTTATCCTTGTATACGCTTAATCTCTCACTTGCCGCTGCTATGGCATCTGTATCCTGGTCTATTCCGATAAATCTACCTTTTTCGTTAAGCCTCTTGCACACCTCATATCCATGACCCGCCCCGCCAAGGGTTCCGTCAACATAGATGCCATCAGGCTTTACTGCAAGGCTTTCAATTGTCTCTTCTAACAATACCGATTTATGCTTGAATTCCATATGTAAAATACTCTCCTCTTTTTGCCTTAGATATTCAGTCCAAGGTCAGCCATATGCTCAGCGATTTCGTCCATATCATCAAATGATGTGGACTCCTCCCAACGCTTCTTGTCCCAAATCTCAACTCGGTTTCCCACGCCGACCAGCACGACATCCTTTTCAAGTGCTGCGAATTCGCGAAGAACCGATGGAAGTAATATTCTTCCCTGCTTATCAACCTCTGCAAGAGTGGCTCCCGCAAGAAAGAAACGTACAAATTTTCTGGCATCCTTATTGGCCATCGGAAGTGATTTCAGCTTTTCTTCAAAATTCTGCCATTCCGTATTAGGAAATACGAAGAGACATCCGTCAAGACCTTGTGTTACTACAAAAGATTCACCCAGTTCTTCTCTGAACTTGGCAGGGACAATAACTCTGCCCTTTGCATCTATTGAATGATTGTATTCACTCATGAACATCAGTAACACCTTCTCCATCAAATCTCGTAAAACGAAAATAATAATAAACCGTGAAATCTACCACTTTGAACCACTTGATGACACGATTTACCACTTTCCACCACTTCTTAGAAAGATTTTATACCATGACAACCATAAAATCAAGCACTTTTTTACAATTTCTTAACATCAAATTTTCCAGAAATTGCGCCATTTTTAGGCATTTTTTGGCAACAAAAAAGGACACTCGATGTCTTATTCAAACATCTTGTGTCCTTATATTTTTTAAACAACAATATATTGTAAAAAAATTTTTTATGATTTTAACACAATTTTTATGATTTTAATTTTTTTCATTTACTGTTTCATCAACCAAATCATCATATTCATCTTCGATATCGGCTATTGCAGGCATATCCTTTTTCTTTATCCTCATATAAACCACAATAGCTGTTGATGTAACTGCAAGCAATACGGCAAGAAGCTGTGATACAGGAATACCTGTATTGCCCAATATAAGCTGGTCTGTTCTCATACTTTCAACAAATGCCCTGATAATTCCGTATCCGCCCATATACCACAGAAAAACTTCACCGTGGAATTTCTTCTTCTTTCTGAAAATCATTATCACCACAAGGAGACAAAGATTGAGAAATGATTCATACAAAAAAGTAGGCTGAACCTGAATATACTGACCCGCCTCATCAATAAAGCTGACACCTGACGGTACATTTACTCCATTTACGGCATGGTCCCATGTGTTTATCTTCATTGCAAAGAGTCCGTCCGTGTCTCCACCGAATGCTTCTCTGTTAAAAAAGTTACCCCATCTGCCGATAATTTGTCCAAGAATAACACCAAGACAGCCTGTGTCCGCCATCTGCCAGAAATTCTTTTTCTTAACCTTTGCAACAACTGCACATGTGATAATGGCAGCTATTACTCCTCCGTATATTGCCAGACCGCCTTTACGGAGATTAAAAATCTCCATTATGTTGTCCTTATAATGATCCCATTGAAAAATAACATAATATAATCTTGCACCGATAATGGCAAACACAATGCCGTAAAGTGCCAAATCAACGTAGTCTTCCGTATCCTGACCTGTAAGCTTCGCCTCCCTGAATGCAATAATCATTCCGGCAATCATTCCAAGACCGATTATCAGACCATAAATGGCTATGTCAAAGCCAAATATTGTAATCTTGTTTGGCAAATCATAAAAATCTATTCCAAGATTCGGAAAACTTATACTCAAATCACTTAAAACCATGTCTTTTCCCTCTATTCTTTCATCTTTTATACGTTAAATCTGAAGAGAATAACATCGCCGTCTTTTACAACATAATCCTTGCCCTCAAGACCCACAAGACCTTTATCCTTTGCTCCCGAATAACTTCCGCAGTCAAGCAAATCCTGATAATTTACAACCTCTGCACGGATAAATCCTCTCTCAAAATCAGAGTGAATCTTTCCAGCTGCCTGTGGTGCCTTTGTACCCTTTGTGATTGTCCATGCTCTTGTCTCCTGCTTACCTGCCGTAAGATAGCTTATAAGTCCGAGAAGACTGTAGCTTGCCTTTATAAGTTTATCAAGACCTGACTCTTTCAATCCCAAATCTTCTAAGAACATCTGCTTTTCATCATCATCAAGCTCCGATATTTCCTGCTCAATCTGGGCACATACAACAAATACTTCAAATCCTTCTGTTGCAGCATACTCTCTTACCTTTGACACATATTCGTTGGAAGCACCGTCATCGGCAAGGTCGCTGTCCTCAACATTTGCGGCAAATATAACAGGCTTTGCAGTTAAAAGGTTGTACTCCTTTAACCATGCCTTCTCGTCGTCATCATCTGTCTCGTAATGTTTTGCGAGCTTTCCTTCCTCAAGAAGTGCCTTCAGCTTCACAATTAAATCTCTTTCCTTTGCCATTGTCTTGTCATTATTGGCAGCTCTGCCAACCTTGGCAAGTCTTCTGTCAAGAATCTCAATATCAGAGAATATAAGTTCAAGGTTAATTGTTTCAATATCACGGAGTGGGTCAATGCTTCCCTCCACATGGATTATGTTTGAATTATCAAAACATCTTACCACATGAACGATGGCATCTACCTCTCTTATATTTGAAAGAAACTGATTTCCAAGACCTTCACCCTTTGAAGCACCCTTTACAAGTCCTGCTATATCAACAAACTCAATGACAGCCGGTGTAATCTTGTCAGAATCATACATGGCAGCCAGTTTGTCAAGTCTCTCGTCCGGTACGGGAACAACTCCCACATTTGGATCAATTGTACAGAACGGGTAGTTTGCCGACTCTGCTCCTGCTTTTGTCAATGAATTGAATAATGTACTTTTTCCGACATTCGGAAGTCCAACTATGCCTAATTTCATTTTTATCCTTTCCTACTCGAAAATGCCTTATTTTAAGCATTTTCTCCTTTCTCAAAATTATCTGCTGCACAATTTACTACACAGCAAATACCTCTGTAGCTTATCATAGACCAGGCTCTTTTTCAACCTCTATTAAAAGCACGATGGAGTAAACTTACTGTCAGTTAGAAAACAAAAAATAGACCCTAAGATATTAGATTTCACAAAATTTGTTTCCATAAGTCTACAACAGATTTCCATATTTGTCAAAAATGACGTTCTGGCACTTTAATCATCCCTGCTTGGCTGATATTTTATCTACAGAGGAATGGGTGTCAAGGACATAGCCTTTGGTGCGCAGCATCCTTGACTCCCATTCCTCTGTAGATATACTGTAATCAAGCAGGCATGATTAGATGTGTGCATTTGCACCTATCTATATTAATCTTAGTCTTTCTCTTATTTTTATTATTTTTGATGCCTGACCTGGTATTGTTGTCTGGATTCTTTCTATATAGCTTTTTGCCTGGTTGTAATGTTCCCACTTAATCTGACGAAGTGATACTTGTTCTATTATTGCACCATCTGTACCTGTGCGTTTTAAACTTCTTTGCGCACGGCTATATTTCACCAAATCTATTATCTTTTCTCTGCCATAGTTCTTTTCAAAGCACCTTAACTTACTCATTCTGTCTGCACCGGTCTGGCTCCATCCCATTGGCCGTGAGCTTAATCTATCTGACAATACATGGCTAACATGACCTTCTGCACTACAGCCGTCTACTATCTCACTATGCAACGACATCATTACTGCTGACCAGTTACCCAGCACATATGTCTGTAGCTTTTCTA
>JBGVOL010000081.1:0-3612 GCA_045126475.1 Lachnospiraceae bacterium
GTATTATTAAAGAAGGCTTGCAAGATTGAGTCAGGATCAGCAGTACCTAACAAGACAAAGGTAGCTAAGATTTCTAAGGATGAAGTTAGAAAGATTGCAGAGTTAAAGATGCCTGATTTAAATGCAGCTTCAATCGAGGCAGCTATGAGCATGATCGCTGGTACAGCAAGATCAATGGGTATCGTAGTAGAGGACTAATAGAGTAGTCTTTTAAGTTATTGATAACAAGAACGTGGGAGGCTTGAATGGAAAACATTCTATCCCGATATTACCACTAGGAGGTTAATTTAAATGAAAAAAGGTAAGAAGTATCTTGAAGCAGCTAAGTTAGTAGACAAGGCTACTTTATATGATGTAGATCAGGCAATGGAGCTTATTAAGAAGACTGCCACTGCTAAATTTGATGAGACTGTAGAGGCTCATATCAGAACAGGTTGTGACGGACGTCATGCTGAGCAGCAGATTCGTGGTGCCGTTGTTCTTCCTCACGGAACAGGTAAGACTGTAAGAGTTTTAGTTTTCGCTAAGGGTGACAAGGCTACAGAGGCTGAGAACGCAGGTGCTGATTTCGTTGGTGGTGAGGAGCTTATTCCAAAGATCCAGAACGAAGGATGGTTTGAGTTTGATGTTGTAGTTGCTACACCGGACATGATGGGTGTTGTTGGTCGTTTAGGACGTGTACTCGGACCTAAGGGCTTAATGCCAAACCCAAAGGCCGGTACAGTTACAATGGACGTTACAAAGGCTGTTGAGGAAATCAAGGCTGGTAAGATTGAGTACAGACTTGATAAGTCAAACATTATTCATGTGCCAATTGGTAAGGCTTCATTCAGTGAAGCACAGTTAGCGGACAACTTCCATGCACTTATGGATGCTATTAACAAGGCTAAGCCTGCAAGCTTAAAGGGTCAGTACATTAAGAGCGCAACTCTTACTGCAACAATGGGACCTGGTGTTAAGTTAAACGTTAATAAGATTACAGCGTAAGCTTTTTGATGGTATCATAAATCAATTATAATAAACAGAGACGAGATTCGCAAAGCGTATCTCGTCTTTGTTTATAAAAAATCGGTTGACAAGTCTAAACGATTATGATATTATGCTACAGGTGTGTTGGTTTTAAATCAGCATGCACTAATGGGAATCTGTTTTACAGATTACCGAAAATGCCGAAGACAGTAGGTACGCAATAGCGTATAAGTATGACCGTGTTCAGTTAATGAACGCAGAAAATCCGGTCGCGCCTACCGAGGAATGACTCATATTTGAATCAATGCCTCTCTGTCTTCTGATAGAGAGGCTGTTTTTATAATATGTATGTCTCATTCGGCGGGGCAAAAGCCCGTATCAATATAAGGAGGCAAACAATCATGGCAAAAGTAGAACTTAAGAAGCCAATCGTTGATGAAATCAGCGAGGCATTAAACGGTGCTAAGGCAGCAGTTCTTGTAGATTACCGTGGTCTTACTGTTGAGGAAGACACAGCTCTTCGTAAGCAGTTAAGAGAAGCCGGTGTTGTATACAAGGTTTACAAGAACACAATGCTTAACTTTGCGGTTAAGGGTACAGAGTTCGAAGAATTAAGCAAGCACTTAGAGGGACCAACAGCTATTGCTATTTCTAAGGAAGATGCTACAGCTCCTGCGAGAATCTTATACAACTTCTCAAAGAACGCTCAGGCTCTTGAATTAAAGGCTGGTGTGGTTGACGGTACTTACTATGATGAGAAGGGTATTGCAGTTATTGCAACAATTCCATCAAGAGAAGAGCTTCTTTCAAAATTCCTTGGCTCTATACAGTCACCTATTGCAAACTTCGCTCGTGTTATTAAGCAGATTGCAGAGAAGAATGCATAGTTTTGAGAAAACAACAAATTAAAACAAATTAAATGGAGGAAATTAAAATGACAACTCAGGAAATTATTGAAGTAATCAAAGGTTTATCAGTTTTAGAATTAAACGATTTAGTAAAAGCATGTGAGGAAGAGTTCGGCGTTTCTGCAGCAGCAGGTGTTGTAGTTGCAGCAGCAGGTGCTGGCGCAGGTGCAGCAGCTGAGGAGAAGACAGAGTTTGACGTTGAGTTAACAGATGTTGGTCCTAACAAGGTTAAGGTTATCAAGGTTGTTAAGGATGCTACAGGTCTTGGTCTTAAGGAAGCTAAGGACATCGTTGATGGTGCTCCAAAGGTTGTTAAGGAAGCTTGTTCTAAGGAAGAGGCTGAGGACATCAAGACAAAGCTTGAGGCTGAGGGTGCTAAGGTTACTCTTAAGTAGTTTTAATCATTATATTGATGTGAATCGCTTTTGCGATTATGAGCAAGGGAGCCGTGTAGTTTATCTACACGGCTTTCTTTAAAGAAAAAACAAACGGAAGGTGCGCTATGAAAAAGATATTATTTATATTGACGGGAGGTACGCTTGCATCAACAAGCAGTGAAAATGGTTTGAGACCGGGGCTTAAGAGCGAGGATATTTTCAAAGATATAAATGGAATGGCTAAGAACTATACTATCACTTTTAAGGAACTGTGGGCGCTTGACAGTACCAATATGCAGCCTGAAGAGTGGCAAAAGCTGGCAGAAGTTATTTATATGGACAGTGAAGTATATGATGGCATAGTTGTTATTCATGGAACGGATACTATGGCGTATTCTTCATCCGCTGTATCGTTTATGATTAAAAATCCAAAGATTCCCATTGTATTTACGGGAAGTCAGCTATCCATAGAAAATCCTATTGCTGATGCGGTTGAGAACTGCCGTGCAGCTATATCCATGGCAGGAAGCGGTGTGCCGGGAATATACGTTGCTTTTGACAGAAAGGTAATGCTGGGATGCCGCGCATGTAAGACCAGGACTAAGAGTTTTGATGCATTTGAGAGCATCAATTATCCATATGTTGCCACCATAAACTCGGGCGGACTTGAAATAAATGAGAAGCGAATTATTGAGAGTAACGGTGAGACGACACTTGATACATTGCTTTGTACGGATGTATTTCTGCTGAAGCTTATACCGGGCATGGAGCCTGATATTCTCGATTATCTGTATGAGAAAGGATATAAAGCAGTTTATATAGAAGCTTTTGGACGTGGAGGAGTTCCGTTTATACGGAGAAACATGGCGAAGGCTATTAATCGTGTCATGAAAAAGGGAATGATTGTGGTTGTGGGTAGCCAGTGCCAGTATGAGGGAAGTGATTTCTCAATCTATGAAGCAGGTATCCGCGTTCTTGAATACGGAGTAATAGAGAGTCGCGACATGTCGACAGAGGCAGCTGTCACAAAGCTTATGTGTGTTCTGGGACATACAACTGATATAGAGAAAGTGCGGGAAGAATTTTCAAAATCGTACTGTGGGGAAATAAAAATTAAAAAATAAATTACTGTTTAACGTAGAAAGTGCTTCGGCCTGTTATTATATTTTTTATTCTGAGCTCCGGATTTAAGTTTATCTAAGAACTTTGCTCTTTAAGTTTTCGTATACTGCGTAACCGGATTTGTATCCGACATCGTGTCGGACAAATCCTTTCGCCGACGTCCTGTCGGCGAATTACTATGTAGTGGTATTGCAAAGTTCTAAGATAAACTAATATCCTACGCTATGAACAAAAAA
>JBGVOL010000082.1:0-2144 GCA_045126475.1 Lachnospiraceae bacterium
TTTTTTGTTCATAGCGTAGGATATTAGTTTATCTTAGAACTTTGCAATACCACTACATAGTAATTCGCCGACAGGACGTCGGCGAAAGGATTTGTCCGACACGATGTCGGATACAAATCCGGTTACGCAGTATACGAAAACCTATAGAGCAAAGTTCTTAGATAAACTTAAATCCGGAGCTCAGAATAAAAAATATAATAACAGGCCGAAGCACTTTCTACGTTAAACAGAAATTTACTCCTCATCCTCTTTTGGAGCAGCTTCCTCTTTAGCTTTTTTCAGCTCACTGAATATTTTCCCATCATTATTTTTTAAAATATCATCATTTTCCTTGTAATTGTCGTAACTGTCTTTCATGTAATGCACATACCAGTCACTTATAAGAGTCTTAAGGGAAGCAGTGATTGGAACAGCAATAATCATTCCGAACAGTCCGTACCAGTTGCCTCCGATGGTGACAGCTATAAGAACAAGTGCGGGATGCAGACCAACGATATCTCCCACAATCTTAGGGCAGAGGAAGTTACAGTCAATCTGCTGGACAATCATCAGTCCGATAATAGTTGCGATTACCATCCATATTTCACCTGAGAACAGGGCAAGTACTGCGGCAATAAGGATTCCGATAAAAGGTCCGATGTATGGAATGAGATTAAAAATACCGCAGATAATACCGATTACAACGGCATAATCAAAACCTAAAATCGTCAGTACAATTGTTGAGAGTACAGCTACAATAGAGGCTTCGATAAGCTGGCCGTGTATATACTTTGAAAACGTTACATTAATAATGTGAAGAGAACGTCTTATGACAACGCCGCTTTTCCTCTTCCTGAAAAGAATATAAAACAATTTATCCCAAATGTCCAAAAAGAATTCGTGACTTGCCAAAACATATATACTAAGTGTTATTGATATTAAAAGTGAGAAAATGTTACTGCCAAGGTTCACTATAAACTGAGTTATTCCGTTTAACATAGAAGCAAATGAATTCTGCAGGAAAACGGCAACTTTGTCCATCTGGGATGCTATTAAGTCACCGAACGGAAGATGCTGCTTTTCAATGAGAGCGGTAATACTCTCTGTTGAAAGTGTGTTGTTCTGGAAATAGTCAGTTATGGAAGTCAATATGTTGTTTATTGTACTGTTCTGTGATATCTGACCACCAATCATAAAGTAGAGACCACAGAGAAGTGCAATGAGAAATGCCAGTACAGTCAAATATGAAATAACAATGCCGACTGCACGGCATACTGACTTGCGCCCTGAAAGAAATTTTATTTTCTGTAGTGATTTTTCAATATAATTTGCAGGTCCGTACATAAGAAATGCAATGATAAATCCCAATAAAATCGGGAATGATATATCCCAGAAACCGCCGAAGAAACTTAATACATTATCATAAAGGAACGGAATACTGTCGATTAATCTGAAAGCCATGTAGATTATGACAGTAGTTACACCTATGTATTTACAAAGCTTGAAGTATCGTTTGTCAAAATTGAATTTCATAATGGCCTCCCGTAAATAGTAATCATGGATTTAGAATAACATATTTTGAAGAACAAGGCTATAAGAAATTTACTTGATTAACGATAGTAATTGTATTAAAATGAACCATACACTGATTTAGTCTTATGACTTTAGGAGGATGGGATGAAAGATAAACATAATGCAGATAGAGCCGTAAGCACGGCAGAAAAAGAGAAACAGGGAAAGACACCGGCAGAGGTTGGAGAACTCAGTGAGAAGCTATATCTTGTTCTTATTGGTACACCGGGAATATTTGCAACAATTATAAGAGCAGTTACAAGGATAAAGTATATACACATTGTTCTTGGAATGGATGAGGATTTAAAGGACTGCTACAGCTTTGGACGAAGAAATCCCAAAGTACCCATATTGTCGGGCTTTGAGAAAGAAGAGATGGACAAGGTTATAGAGAAATTTCCGAAGGCATTATGTATGGTGACTGAGATTAAGTGCACAAAGGAGCAGAAGGACCAGGTCTGGGGAAGAATCAGATATTATGAGGCGAACGCAAAAAGATATCACTACACAGTACTGGGACTGCCGTGGATGTTGTTTAATAAACCATTTCATCAGAAGAGAAGATATGCCTGCTCACAGTTTGTAGCAAGAAC
>JBGVOL010000083.1:0-12458 GCA_045126475.1 Lachnospiraceae bacterium
TTGTCATGGTTTTATCCATGACGGCATGTGACGATACCGTAGAGAACATGCCTGCAAACGGTAAGGTTTTTATCGGCGAGGATGATTACACAAATATAACAGATGACGAAGAGACAACGGAAGAAGATACAGAGCCGGAAAGTGAGACTGAGTATACTGCACCGGAAATATCAATTGTCATGGTGGGGGATGTGCTTTTGCATGACAGGGTTGAGAAAAGTGCACTGCAGGAAGATGGAACATACAATTATGAACCGATATTTACATATTTAAAGGATGATATACAGGCAGCAGGGCTTGCTATAGTGAACCAGGAGGTTATTATAGGTGGTGAGGAGCTTGGAATATCAGGTTATCCGTGCTTTAATGCATCCTTTACAATGGCGGATGCCCTTGCAAGGGCAGGCTTTGATGTGGTTTGTCACGGAACAAATCATGCCATGGATAAGGGAAAGAGCGGTATTTTAAACTGTATTTCAAATTGGAAAGAAAAATACCCTGAAATGGCAATACTTGGCATAAATGAAAACGAGGAAGAATATAATGATATATTTGTCTACGAGCAGGACGGAATAAAGATTGCCGTACTGAACTATACATACGGGACAAACGGAATAGCACTTCCTGACAATATGCCTTATGCAGTTGATTTGCTTGATGAACAGAAGGTTGTTTCGGATATAAGAAAAGCAGAGGAGATAGCTGATTTTACCATTGTTTGTCCTCATTGGGGAACAGAGTATGTTCTTGAGGAGACAGATGCCCAGAGGAGATGGGCACAGATTTTCCTTGAAAACGGAGTTGATCTTGTAATAGGAACCCATCCTCATGTAATAGAGCCTATAGAAGTTCTCACAGATGATAATACGGGCAATAAGATGCTTGTCTATTATTCAATAGGTAATTTTGTAAACTGGACAGGGGAAATCGGTTCAGGGGTTTCAAACCGGATGGTTGGAGGTATGGCAGAGGTTACACTGACCCGTGACGAGAACGGAAAAGTTGTCATAAAAGATTACGGCGTAACGGCTCTTGTATCTCACCTTACGGAAGGCACTGACGGTGTGACGACAATGAAGCTTTCTGAGTATACGGATGAACTGGCGGCAGAGAATAAGATATCAGAGCAGGATTCAAATTTCTCAAGGGAGTACTGTATAAATCTTTGCAACAAAGTATGGGGAGAGTTGTGGAAATAGTAACGAATAATTAAAAGGAGAGTAATGATGAGATACCCTGATTTTATTAAAGAAAATGACGAGATAGGATTTGTGTCGCCTTCATTCGGATGTGCCATAGAGCCATACAAATCCGCATTCGATGCGGCACTTAAGAACTTTGAAAGGTTAGGTTACAGAACAAATGTGGGACCAAACTGTTATAAGACCGATGGTATTGGAATAAGCACAAGTCCTGACAAGTGCGGTGATGAGTTTACGGAATATTACCTCAGTGATAAGAATAACTGTCTCATATCATGCGGAGGCGGGGAGCTTATGTGCGAATCCATAGATTATGTAGATTTTGACAAAATAAGAGAAGGAAGACCAAAGTGGTTTATGGGTTATTCTGATAACACAAATATGACATTTCTTCTGGCGACACTCTGTGACGTGGCTTCTCTTTACGGACCGTGTGCGTCCACATTCGGCATGAGCCCGTGGCATAAGTCTTTGTACGATGCCATGGATATCCTTTCAGGAAAAAAGAAGCGTGTGACAAATTATCATAAATGGGAGAAGGATTCTTTGAAGAGTCCGGAAAAACCATTTGCACCGTACAATGTAACGGAGGAGACAGAACTTAAGGTATTTCCGGGAGAGACAGCCCATATGACCGGAAGACTTTTGGGAGGCTGCCTCGACTGTCTGTCAAATCTTGTGGGAACAAAATATGACAGAGTGGAGAAATTTGCAGAGAAGTATGGCGATGATGGTATAATATGGTTTCTTGAAGCCTGCGACTTAAATGTAATGTCCATAAGAAGAGCAATGTGGCAGCTTGACAGGGCAGGATGGTTTAAAAATGCCAAGGGATTTATCATAGGACGTCCGTATAACTACGGTCAGGAAATGATGGGACTTGACCAGTACAGTGCAGTTATGGGCGTTGTGGGCAAATACAATGT
Organism: Lachnospiraceae bacterium; assembly: GCA_045126475.1. Classification (GTDB taxonomy): domain Bacteria; phylum Bacillota; class Clostridia; order Lachnospirales; family Lachnospiraceae; genus SVEL01. The sequence goes on from JBGVOL010000083.1 coordinate 2,129, forward strand.
TCCTGTCATAATGGATGCTGACGTGGGACATCTTGCACCTATGATGCCTCTTGTTACAGGCAGTATGGCTGATGTGGTATGTGGGGACAATCGCCTCTGCATAGACATGAGATATGAGTAAACAAAGCAAAAAGAGAGATAGAAGGTTTACATGGAGACAGAGATATTACTTGTGGCGATAAACGCAAAATATATACATTCAAATCCGGCAGTGTACAGCTTGAAGTCTTATGCGGGCGCATACGGAGATAAAATCGATATAGCTGAATATACCATAAACAACAGAGTTGATGACATATTGGATGATATATTTATAAGAAAGCCTGCGATGATAGGGTTTTCGTGTTATATATGGAATATTGAGTATGTAAGGAAACTTATTGTGGAGGTAAACAAGCTGCTGCCGTCATGCCGTATATGGCTTGGCGGGCCGGAGGTATCATACAACACGGATTACTATTTTGATAATTATGGATTTATTACAGGCATAATGGTGGGCGAGGGCGAAGGTACATTTCTGGATGTTGTAAGGCGCTTTGTTGAAGATGACAGCCGTGGATATGACGACATAACCGGAGTGTGTACGCCGTCCGTGAGAACTGCGGTGCCAAGGGAATGTATTGATATGTCGGAGATACCATTTCCATATAAGGATATAAATTGTTTTGAGAACAGAATCATTTATTATGAGAGCAGCCGCGGCTGTCCGTTCTCATGCAGCTATTGTCTGTCTTCTATAGATAAGAAGTTAAGATTCCGCGATATAGAGCTTGTTGAAAAGGAAATATTGTTTTTCATGGAATGTAGGGCACCGCAGGTTAAATTTGTGGACAGGACTTTTAACTGCGACAGGGAGAGAAGTACAAGAATATGGAAATTCATAACGGAGCATGACAATTCCGTTACTAATTTTCATTTTGAGATTTCTGCGGATTTGATAACTGATGAACAGATTGAGATTTTAAATAAAATGAGACCGGGACTTATCCAGTTGGAGATTGGTGTTCAGTCGACAAACGAGGTTACAATAAAGGCAATAAGAAGAAAGATGGATATTGTAAGATTAAGGGAAGTGGTGAGGAAAATCAACGCTCCCGGCAATATACATCTTCATCTTGACCTCATTGCAGGACTGCCTTTTGAGGATATTTCATCCTTTAAGAAGTCATTTAACGATGTGTACAATATGGAGCCGGATGAACTGCAGCTGGGATTTTTGAAGGTTCTTTACGGCTCGTTTATGTATGAAGATGCGAAGACTTACAATATAACATACAAGGACTATCCGCCGTATGAGGTACTAAAGACAGAATGGCTTTCATATGAAGACATTCTTACCTTGAAGAAGGTGGAGGAGGTTCTTGAGATATATTACGGAAGCGGGCAGTTCAAGAAGAGTGTAGGGTATCTTATACAATTTTTTGACACACCATATGATTTCTATGAGAGTCTCGGAATGTTTTACTATAATAACAGTAAAAAGGGCGAAAAGCACTCGCGGATAGAGCGTTACAACATACTGCGTCTCTTTGCGGCGGATACAGAATACATATGCGGTCATGAGATGTTTGACGGTGAGCTTTTGGACGAGCTTATGACATATGACATATATATAAGGGAGAATATCAAGACACGTCCGTCATTTGCAAGGGAGACACAATCAGGCAGGGAAAACATAAAGCAGATAATGTCAAAGTATGGTATTGAAAAGACAAATCATGTGGAGGAATTCAGCGCGAAGGCACTTGAAAATATTTTTGGACACAAGGCAGACGGAAGATTCATTTTGTTTGATTATACCATGAGAAATCCGGTAGATTACAATGCAGAAATAAAATGCATTGATTTTTAGAGGCATTTCGTATATAATTTTCGATTGGTATTAGTTAGTGATTGGCATGAGATACGGGAGGTATCAAAATGACGACTAAGATTAAAGATTTTTTTGCTTTGGCAAAAACTAAAATCTTCGAGAACAGATATATACTGTGCATTGCAATTCCGTTTATTTTGATGGATTTATTTTTAAGAATATTCATTTGTGATATAAATTTTTTTCCGGCTTATTACCCGGCACCGAACTTTTTTTCAATCAGTTGGATATTCCTTTTCGTGGGAATTATTACTTCTGTAAGGGGAATATGGGGAAAAATACTGTATTGGATATTTTTTGCGGCAAGCTTTGCTATGTTTTTGACGAATGCAATCTATTTTTCCATGACATCATTCTGCTTTAGTTTTACATTGCTTGAGATGTCGGGAGAGGGCAGTGCGTATATAATGGACGCCATTCTCGGAGCAGGACTTGGTGTATATATTCCGGTATTGATTGTACTTGCATCTGCGGTGATTGTCTTCAGAAAAATGCCAAAGACAGAAAAAAGCAGCGGAAGAAGGGCATTCAGGGTCCTTATTGGGTTTGTGATAATCCACACATTGGCGGTACTTACTCTTGGACCGAAGAATTCGGACCTTAAGTGGAATACATTTAAAAATCCGCGAAATATATATGATGATTTCAGTGACAGCAATAAATGCATGAAGGTAACGGGACTTTATGAGTACACTGTCAGGAATATTTATGTAACTTTCTTTAAGCCGGAAGAGGCCATAAGTGAGGAAGATAAAGAATTCTTAGATAAGATATACAGTATGTCCAATACAACACCTGAAAATATATATACAGGAATGTTTGAAGGTAAGAATCTTATCTTTTTGCAGCTTGAGGGTATTGATGACTGGCTTTTGACAGAGGAGACAATGCCAAATCTCTATGAGCTTAGAAAACATTCCATTAATTTTACCGACCATTACTCGATTTATACAGGCGGCGGTTCTACCTTTAACTCTGAATTTGCTGTTAATACTGGATTTACAACGCCTATATCATATATAGAAAATGTTTACTCATTCCACAGCAACACCTTTACTTATTCCATGGCGAGACTGTTTAAGGATAAGGGTTATACCGTAAATGCATTTCATATGAATTCCGGTGAGTTTTATTCAAGAGGAGTCAACTATAAAAGCTGGGGATACAACAATTATTACGGACTTGTGGACGTTAAAAATTATAGTGATGATTCGTACAAGCTTGACAGGGAACTTATTTTAAACAGGACATTTTATGACGAGATGTTTAAGCAGGAAGGAAAGTTTGTAAATTATATAATCACTTACTCGCCTCATACTCCGTTTACCACAGAAAAGGAAGTTGGAGAAATTCTTGCAAAGATGAAGTACGGAGATGATATTCCGGATTTGTCGGAGGAGGAGTGTGCGAGACTTCAGGCAGGAGAGACGGACTATTTTGTGGGACTTCTCATTCAGGCACTGAAGGATAACGGACTTTATGAGGATACGGTGATAGTTGCATTTGCCGACCATTATCTTTATACAATTGAAGATAAGACGATACTGGACAAGTACAAAAAAACGGAGAATAATCTTATAAACCATACACCATTCTTCATATGGAGCAGTGATGTTGACCCGGAGAACAAAAAGGTTGTCACAATGCAGACAGATATACTTCCTACAGTGCTTAACCTGTTCGGTATCGAATATAACAGCAACAATTATATTGGCCATGATGCCCTTACAGGCGGCTATGGGGGGTATGTTTTCTTCTCGGATTATTCATGGTATGACGGAAAATTATATGTGGAAAACGGCATTGCCGTAAACAATGAAAATGCCAATAAGGAATACATGGAACTGATGAATAAGAAGATCGGTGCTGCTATCAGAAAGAATGATTTGACGTTAAGATATGATTATTTTAAATCGATTGAAAATGATAACAGTATCTCGTCTGAATAATAAAGAAGGAATGTCCGCTACTTGGACATTCCTTCTTTTATATCATCAATTGTTACTGTGCTCTTGTGAGGTATAGGCTTCCATGTTACCTTTTTGAAAAGTGCAAGATACTGTGTGTATCTTCCGATAATATCAAATGTAGGCCATGTAAACGTGTATAAAATCTTTCTCCATATACTCATCTTCATCATTCGTTTACGCTCTACTATAAAGAGATAAACGGCAATAAGCATATTGTAGAAATAGTTGCAGACTCTTCTCCAGAGATTCATCCATATTTTAATAAGTACAGCTAAAAACAGAGTCTGTAATCCCGGTGAAAGAGAAAATACCCAGTCACCGAACAGCCATGTGAGGAATCTTGCAACATGTGTGCTGTTGTAGAAGAAATGAATATTGTTCCAGCCGTTTAAGTAACATACGCAAGGCCAGAGAATAAGCATACATACAATCCACTTTGCCATGTTGATAATAGGTTTGGGCAGAAGCTGCGCCAGCGTATCAAATGACATAAATCTGTGTCGCAGTGACCTGAATGCGTAATTATACCACTTGTCTTCCGGTCTTCTCTTTGTGGTTTTATCAATGAAAATATTCTTAAAAAGACCCCATCCGCTTTCAACGAATGCCAGAAGGTGACCCTTTGACCATCTAAGTCTCTGGCGCAGTGCAACCTTTAAGCTTACAGGCTGTTCATCATAGAATACAGCGGCATCATTATATGAGATTTCGTAGCCCTGTACTACACAGTCGGCAGTTAAGGCTCTGTCTTCTGTAAGGGATGTATATTTCCAACCGTCTTTAACAATCTCATTGGCAAAGAGGAAACCGGTACCCTGAATGTTTGTGGCAAGGTGCAGAAATGATCTTGCACGGTGGCGTGTTCTTATGGAACGAAGCCAGTGGAGAGCGTATGTTGAAGCAATCCAGCTTTCAGTCCAGTTTTTTGTATTACGGTATGAGGTGATAATCTTTTCACCGGCATCGAAAGAATCATTCATTCTTGATATGTAATCTTCCTTTAAAAGATTGTCAGAGTCAAAAATGAAATAGCCTTCAAAACTCTGGATACCGTAATCTTTTTCTATGTTTTCAAAAAGGAACTTAAGGGCAAATCCCTTTGTTCGCTCCTGATCGTTGAAACGCTCGTAACATACGGCGCCCATTTCTCTTGCAATCTTAGCTGTATCGTCTGTGCAGTTATCGGCTACAACAAAGATGGTGATAAGCTCACTTGGGTAATCCTGCTTGTGTATACTGTTTATGAGGTTTCCGATAACAGATTCTTCGTTTCTGGCAGGAATCAATACTGCATATTTATGTTGATTTTTTGCGGGCTTAAATTTTCTTGTTGCAAAAAAACCTAATACTGTATAAGGTGTATCAATTATTAGACTGATGGAAATAACAACTGCAAGAAAATTATATATGACCATACTTGGTTCAAAAAGACCTGCAAGTGCTTCTATCATGGTAATCCTCCTCTTAATTTATTATCTATTCACAGTTCTTCCATTTGCGAATAGTAACCAACCAAAAAAACATACCATATACTCTGAAAAAAAGCAATGTTTTTCATGTTTTGTGGTACTTTCGGTCGAAGTGTGGTATAGTAAAGCCGATGTAGAAAGGAATGGTGTAATATGGCTAAATCAAAGGAAATAAAAACAAATGCAATGAGAATACTTGAAAAAAATAAAATAGACTTCAAGCACTATACTTATGAGTGTGAAGAATTTGTAGACGGGGGACAGACGGCAGACCTTTTGGGACTTAACCATGAAGTTGTTTACAAGACCCTTGTTACCGTAGGAAACAGCAAGGAATATTTCGTGTTTGTCATACCTATTGATGATGAACTTGATTTGAAAAAAGCAGCCAGGGCAGTACAGGAGAAATCTCTTGCCATGATACCTGTAAAGGACATTACAAATGTGACAGGTTATGTAAGAGGCGGCTGTACTGCCGTTGGCATGAAAAAACAATATAAGACCACTATCAGTACGTCAGCCGAAAAGCTTGATACCATGATTGTAAGCGGTGGCAGAATAGGCTCGCAGATAGAACTTAAACCGGCTGATTTGTGCAAGGTGGTAAATGGTCAGTTTGCAGACGTGACAGTTTAGTTTTTTGAAATAAACAGCACACCCAATGTGCCGTATCCGCAGTGGGAGGAGATAACACTTCCTGCCCTTGTTACAATAATCTCATCAAATATATTAAGCTCTTTCAGGTATGTGCGGACATTATCGATTATGGTGTCATCACAGCCTGAGTGAGTGATAAACACACGGTCTGTTTTTGCATTTCTGTATGCATCCTCCATGTCTTTGGCGTATGACATAATAACAGAGTCAATCTTTCCGCGGTATTTCTTACTCACATCCATTTTTCCGTTTTCAACCACAATCTTAGGGTGAAGTTTTAGAACACTTCCTGCAAGTGCGGCAACGGCACTGCATCTTCCTCCGCGGTGAAGATAAGTGAGAGTATCTACCACAAAGCTGGCGCGGACAAGCGGCTTAAGCTCCTCGATTTTTGCAGCAATATCCTTTGCAGCCATTCCCTCGGAGGCCATGACGGCTGCTTCTATTACAAGGTGTCCCACACCTGTTGAAAGATTTGCCGAATCAATGACAAAGACTTTGTCGGAAGCCTCAAGCTCCTCTGCAGCAAGTCTCATGACATTACATGTGGTTGACATTTCCTTTGAAATGGAAAAGCATATAATCTCATCACCATTTTCAACATAAGGTCTGAAAAGTTCCATGGTATTTTCAATGGAAGGTGCGGATGTTTTCGGCGTTGTCTTGTTGGCGTCAGCCCATTTGTAAATATCATCAGGTGCAATGTTTACACCGTCAAGAAACTCATCCTCTCCCAGAAGAACATTTAAGGGAAGGATTGAAATGTTGTATTTTTCAAGCAACTCCTTTGTTAAGTCACATGTGCTGTCTGAAATTATTTTTACCATATATATTCTCCTTTTTACGTTTTATTCATTTTCTGATGTATCATAGATGGATGTAAGGAAGGATGTAAATTCTTCACTTGTCCAGTCAAAAATCTCATCATCCACAAGCAGTATGCCCATTTCTCTGGCACGTTCATCAAGAGTCTCATCATGATTCTGTGATGAGATTACCAGCTTCTTTGCATATTTACCGCCGAATTTCTTCGCAACGGTATCAATTTCATATAACGCGTTTCTGTCCAGACGTCCGTTTTTGCAGGATATGAAGGTCGGAATATTATTCTTCATAAGAAGTACATCAACCTCGTTTGTAACATCCGGAAGCCAGCCATCGATTGTGCCGTCCCAGTCAAGGTGGACACCTACATCGCAGGAGTCAAAGAAACCGCTCTCGACGGCTGTCAGATATGTATAAAGCTCAAGGATGCTTCCGGAGTCACAGAGACAATCCTTTATATTTTTGTTCTTATATCTGAAACGGAAACTGCGTCGTCCCTTTTTCAGTTCGCTCAATGCACCGATGTCCTCAAGCATTTTTAACAAATGATAGACATCTGACAGGTCGTCACCGGGAGAAAATGGGCTTGAGACAACGGCGTTTATAGGCTCATTGGTATTGTTTCGGAAATATTTCCCATAGACATTCCAGTTCTTGCCCGCTCTGCGGCATACCTCCCAGAGAAGTTTGACATCTTCAACAAAATCTTCGTTATTAACATGTGTTTTAAAACCTTTGTGCATCTTGTGGTTGATACATGTGCCACGGAATTTCATGTACTCTGACGCAGACAGGATAAATTTCTCCTTTTTTATATTGGAGATACTCCTTATCCTGCTTGTGACACTGTACTCATGGAGAGTGCCGGAGTCAAGCTCAATCTGGTGCATGGTAACACCATGGCGCTCGGCAATAATGCCGGCCGCCACAAGAATAAGGTCATCACCGCCGGTCAGGTCGAAGTAGCAGTGGTTGCCGGCTTCGCGCTCCGTGGTCACTACATCCTCAAGTTTATCCATTATGTCGGACAAATCCCGCCGCTCTACCTGAACAAAATCCACATACTCTATGCCGATAACATTTTTTAAAAGACCTGCAAGATTACGGCGTCTTGCAGTACCCATCGGCTCCTCATATCCTATATATATGACTTTGTCAATGCTGTATTCCAGACATGTTGCGATGTTTTCCAAGGCATCATCGCTGAAAAATTCTATATCTACGTTCATGCTGCTCCTTTGTATTGTTTTTGGGGGTAAAAGCCCTCAATTTTAGTTTGTCATTGTCATAATATACGAATTATACTATGATTTCGTACACTGTGACGAAAGAAAAATTACAATAGGGCTTTTGACACCCCAATCTATTAACAATATAGTAGCACAATTAGACAATAAATAATACAATGACTTTGCGAAATTTTATAAGTGAGAGTAGAAAGGAAAATAAATCTTGTCATTGTACATAAAATAATATAAAATTAGGGACAAAGGAGGTATTAATTATGCCGGAAATATCACTATTTTATGGGATTCGAGTAACAATGTATTATGAAGAACACAATCCGCCTCATTTTCATGCTGAATACAATGGTAATAAGGCACTTATAGACATAAATGAGGCAAGAGTTATAAAGGGGGCTTTGCCTTCACGACAATTAAAATTGATTTTAGCCTGGTGCGTAATTCATCAGGATGAATTAATGCAAAATTGGGAACTTTCCAGAGATGGACTTCCTTTAAATAGAATTAATCCTTTGGTTTAGGAGGTGACATTATGTTTCATAATGTGATTCAAGTTATACCATACGAAGATTATAAGGTTTATGTGTATTTTGAAGATGGGAAAATTGTATGCTATGATGCAAAACCATTGCTTGACAAGAAAGTATTCGAGCCATTAAGGAATGTGGAAATATTTATGAACACTTGCACCATTTTAAATGATACATTAGCTTGGGATGTGTCAGGAGACAGAGATGTAAGTAAATGTTTGGATATTGATTCGGATATGCTTTATGAATTAGAACAGGCAGTTGAAAAGATTGCATAGGAAGGTATAACGTCATTTTGATGGAGGTACAGATGAGATTTGTAATACAGCGTGTAACTCGCGCAAGTGTAACGGTTGATGGCAGTGTGACGGGAGCAATTGATAAGGGCTTTCTAGTACTTATCGGTGTTGAAGAAAGTGACACTAAGGATATAGCCGATAAGATGATAAAGAAGCTTGTGGGCATGAGGATTTTTGAGGATGAGAACGGAAAGACTAATCTTGCTCTGGCTGATGTTGGAGGAAGTCTTCTTCTGGTATCCCAGTTTACACTTTATGCAGACTGCAAAAAGGGAAACAGACCTTCATTTACAAAGGCGGGAAATCCTGTCATGGCAGAGGAAATGTATGAATATATTATATCCGAATGCAGAAAACAGGTGGAAAATGTACAGGTCGGTGTCTTCGGAGCAGACATGAAGGTGGAGCTTTTAAATGACGGACCGTTTACTGTGATATTGGATTCGGCGGAAATCTGCTAGGAATTTGTCCTTTTCAATGACGCTTATATATGTTATACTTTTACGAGGTAGAAATGCTAATCTAAGAAAGTGGGACAATGTGATGAAGAGAAATGACGTACACAAAATTTTAATCATCGGTTCCGGCCCGATTATTATCGGTCAGGCGTGCGAATTCGATTATTCAGGAACTCAGGCGTGTAAGGCATTAAAGAAGCTGGGCTATGAGATTGTTCTTGTAAATTCCAATCCGGCAACTATTATGACAGACCCGGAGACAGCAGACAGAACATACATAGAGCCATTGAATGTAGAAAGACTTGAGCAGATTATTGCGAAGGAAAGACCGGATGCTCTTCTTCCGAATCTCGGAGGACAGTCGGGACTTAATCTCTGTTCTGAGTTAAATCAGGCAGGTATCCTTGATAAGTACAATGTAAAAGTTATCGGTGTTCAGGTAGATGCCATTGAGCGTGGAGAAGACCGTATTGAGTTTAAGAAGACTATGAACAGCCTCGGTATTGAGATGGCAAGAAGTGAGGTTGCATATTCAGTTGATGAAGCGTTAGCTATAGCAGACAAGCTTGGTTATCCTGTTGTCTTAAGGCCGGCATATACAATGGGCGGTGCAGGCGGCGGTCTTGTATATAATGTAGATGAGTTAAAGACAGTATGTGAGAGAGGCTTGCAGGCTTCACTTGTAGGACAGGTTCTTGTTGAGGAGTCAATCCTTGGCTGGGAGGAGCTTGAGCTTGAAGTAGTACGTGATTCAAAGAATAATATGATTACGGTATGCTTTATCGAGAATATTGATCCGCTTGGTGTACATACAGGTGATTCATTCTGTGCGGCTCCTATGCTTACAATCTCAGAGGAGACACAGAAGGAACTTCAGAGACAGGCATACAAGATAGTTGAATCTATCGAGGTTATCGGCGGTACAAATGTACAGTTTGCCCACGACCCTGTAAGCGGAAGAATTATAGTTATAGAGATTAATCCAAGAACATCACGTTCATCAGC
>JBGVOL010000084.1:0-2745 GCA_045126475.1 Lachnospiraceae bacterium
ACTGCTTAATATCACCAACAGTGATTGTATCGCAATCGATATAAATAAGTTTGTCGACACTGTCGGGAATGCAACTGGCTGCAAATAATCTGTGATATGCAGTTAATGACAGATGCTTATCAACAAGAGGCAGTTTTTCAACAATTTTATTTTCCACCTTAAGATAAGAAATTGAACTTTCTGGATGGTTTTTAAGTATCTTTCAACTTTGTTCTTTTGTACGTCTGATATACCACCATCAAATATATAAAAACAAACATTATCTGATGCATTTTCAAGAACGGAAGCCATGGCGACACACATATGGCGACAGTACTTGCTATCCGAAGCTAAACTAATATTAATCATGTTTCAACCAAATTTTCAAATCATATGCGAATTCTCACTACTGTAGCGACTTTAATTGTAAATATTTTGTAAAACCAAGTAAAGATGAGTTTGGTTTTAATTTTTTGTATAAGGTATACAAGAAATTTATTGGATTTATTTAAAACAATTAATCTTAACTTCCCGGGTGTATTTTCTAAGCACCTGAATTTTTCTAAAATATTACTCCACTTCTAATCATTGATCAATCCTGTATTTTCCTACATTTACCAGTATATCAGTCTTCAAAATATTCCAATAAAATAATCGAATTTTCTTTACTGTGCATATATTGTGTGGTATTATATGCACATATCTATCCTTATGATTATTTGGTATTAATATTTATGTATATTTCTTACTCCGGAGCAGATTCGCAGTATGCCTCAGCAGCTGAGTCATTTCGTCATGGAACCAAGACCACTGTGCAATACACCTACCTGGGAAGAGTCATCGACAGGGATAAAGGGATCTATCAAAATAAAACCAGAGGTTATTTCACATATGATCCGGAAACCAATACCTATGGCTCTGTTCCGGATGATTTTGTGCCTCCGGTTTTCAAGGATGGAAGAGTACGTGCAGAACGAGTCCTGCTGGATTTTGGCGATACGTATTTTCTTAACGAGGTTCTGTACAAATCCGGGATGATGGAAGTCATAGACGGTATTGGGTATGGCAATTCTGACACTCTTCATGCCATGGTGCTTTTCTATATTCTGTCGTCTGATGCCAACTGCGATGCCATCAACTGGTATCAGGGGAATATTGTCAAAATGCTTTATCCTAAAGCCAACATGACCAGTCAGCGGATAAGCGATTTTCTTGCCGCCATAGGCACGCCTGAAAAGCAGATGACATTCCAGAAAACCTATATCAGCTATGTCCTGAAGCACTACAGTTCTGATCAGAACATTCTTATCGACAGCAGCGGACTTCCGAATGGCAACCACACCTGGCTTACGGCAGTGAGCAATCACAATGGAAAAATCAGCAATGAAATCAGACTGATATTTGTAGTTCAGAGAGAGTCAGGAATGCCCCTTTACTACCAGGCAGTTCCCGGTAATATTGTTGATGTGTCAACTCTTGAGAGAACTCTGTGCCATCTTAAGGCTCTGGGAATAGATATTTCTTCGTGCATCATGGACGCAGGGTATAACAGCGGGGATAATCTGGATTTGTTTTACAACGATGACGGCACACTCAAAATCGAATACATGACCAGAGTCAAAGCCGGAGATGCCACCTTCAAAATAATACTCGAGGAAGAACTTGCCACTTTGGAAAGCGGCGAAAACTTTGTTCAGTATGCCAACAGGTACCTGTTTATCAAAAAGAGAAAAATCCAGGCCGGCAGCGACGGAAAAAAGACTGCCTGGATGTATCTGGGACTGGACTGTCCGCGGAAGAATGATGAACTGCATAAACTGTTCAAAAGGGCAGAAAACAACAGGCTGTCACAGGATGATGTCTATGCCGCCATGCAGCATCAGGGGATATTCGCTCTTATTACCGGCAAGGAATACACTATCGAGGAACTTCTTCCTGCATATTATCAGAGACAATCCGCCGAGCAGATTTTTGACTTTGCCAAAAACTACACAAAATTACTTCCGCTCAGGGTTCAGAGCGAGGAAACTTTCAACGGTCATCTGCTGCTGTCGTATATAGGCTCCTGCATAGTGAAGATGATGCAGAACAAACTGAAAGATGCGGATATGTTCATGGGTGCCCGTTTCAGCAGTCTGAGGAACCAGAAATGTACGGTGTATTCCCGCAGTCTTGTAACTTCAGTACCGCAAAAGAATGCCAGTGATACCTACAAGGCATTTGGGATAAAATCTCCTGCCTCCATGATCATAGGTGAAGACAATCTGCTAAAGTACAGTCCTTCAGAGCAGGATCCAAAATGGTCGAAGTTCATGAATTTATCCAAAACAAACAAGAAAAAAGACAAGACCAAAGATAGCGGGACAGCAACCGAAAACAAACAGAAGGATGCTGAAATCATTACAAAAACATCCGACAATATATCTGATGACACAAGTTCCTCACAAGCCTCAGCATCAACAAGTAAATCAGCAGGACAACCAGAATCTTCAGAATTGCCTAAAACAAAAGAAAATAAAAAACGAGGCAGACCAAAGGGAGCCAAAAACAAAAAGACACTGGAACGGGAAGCAAAACTCATTGCCGAAGGTGTAATATCTCCTCCTAAACGAAAGCCAGGCAGACCTAAAGGCTCAAAGAATAAGAAGAAAATGGCGGATGTTCAAACTGACCAGCATTCCGAGGACTTGCAACACAGGAACTGAAATGAAAGGGTTATGAATACTGATATGCGTGTGCATTCAAAAACGCTGCAGACTATTTCCA
>JBGVOL010000085.1:0-30004 GCA_045126475.1 Lachnospiraceae bacterium
CCTCCTCATCAAGAAGTGAATTGCAAATCATATCCCCGAGAATTTCTATAGCTTCCTTAAGACATGACGGCAGCGTTCTGCAGTAATATTCTGTATTTTCTTTGCTTGTATAAGCATTTAGGCCTCCCCCCAGTATTGCTGTCTTAATGGCAAGCTCTTCTGCAGACATATGTTTTGTTCCTTTAAAAAGCATATGTTCTATCATATGCGCTATTCCGTTATTTTCCCTGTTTTCATCTCTCGAGCCGACACCAATCCATACGCCTGCCGTAACCGAGTTCAAATGTTTATTCTGCTCAAAAACTACCCGTATACCGTTATCAAGACTGTATATGTCGACTTTATTAAAAGCTGTATCCATTTCTTCCACTCTTTCTCTGATTCTGTAATGCTTTTCCCGCTTTCTTATACAGCTTTCTGAATGAATCTGTTTTTTCATCTCCAAATGAAATGCCAATACTCACACTTATCATAATACTTTTATGTCTGCTCAGCTGTTTAAACTCTGACTGAAGACGGGCACATATCTCGCTGCACTTTCTTTCAATATAACTGACCTCTCTTGTATTTCTTATGAATACAACAAATGCATCACCACTGACACGTCCTATTATATCGAAATTCTGTCTGAACATGTTACATAATACTCCGCTTATTTTCTCAAGCACAATATCACCTACATGATATCCGAATTCATCATTCACATTTTTTAGATGGTCAACATCTATAAGAAGCATGGTATGCAGATGAGTCAACTCATCCTTTTCCAGAATCTCATTTATCTTATTTTCAGCCGTAGTCCTGTTATATATGCCCGTAAGGACATCCGTCTGAGTTTCCTTTTCCAAATGAAGACTTGCCAGTTTTTCGTCATTGATATCTTCAAGTCTTCCGATTATATGACTTTTTCCTGTCTTTGGATTTATGTATTGTGCGTATATAAGTCTAAACCACCTGTAGTCATCGGTAAAAAGTCTGCTTCTGAAATCAAGAACTGCTTTCTTATCGTCATCCTTTGCAACAAGAAGTGCTTCACAAAATATCTGAAAATCATCATCATGCACTGTCTCATTGGCACAGTTCAGATAATTCTCTTTTGAGAAGAAAATGTCATATTCACCATTGATAAAACGTGAAATCTCAAGATAATCTCTCTGTATGTCATAATCTAAAAATATTTCCTGAGCATTTTGTGTTAAGAACTTGATTTTTTCAAGCTGGAGCTCAAGCTGCTCCTGTTTGTTGCTTAATTCATCAACCGCATTCTGCTGCTCCGTCACATCTACAATCAGAATTCTGGAGCATTCATGACCACTTTCCTTATCTTTATACACTTCTCCAAAGCAGTTCACGGTAATAACAGAACCATCTTTACATACAATGCCATGATTCAGGTATGCCTCGCCCTCATTGAAAGCACTGTAAACAAGTTCTGTATACTCATTACGCTGTATCCCCGGAATCAAATCAAAAAGTGTCATATTTCTTTTTGAAATGTCCTCCCATGTATACCCTGTTATATCCGTAAATCCATTATCTATCTTAATTATCTTTCCGTCAAGAACATTATCCATATAATATTTTGCGTACTTAACTCTTTTTATCATCGTGCAACCTCATCCTGCCTGTACAATTGGGTCGATTCCTTGGTTTAAATACAAAAGAAGCTGCCCAGTCCACCACAGACCGACAGCCGCTTTCAAATTTTCCTTCTATTCCCCTGTAAGCTTATCCGTGTCGCAAGCGCTTCCCGTTCTTCGCTCACTTTACCTCGCTACTTACAAGAATTATTATAGCATATTTATTTTCTAAAACAAGGGGTAATTCTACACTTAACATATTTTTACAAATATTTTTGTGTATAATCATACACTTTTTATTGATTTTTTCTATTTGTCGCTATATACTAAAATATATTAAAGTATAAATTCTTGTACAAAAAAAGTAAAAACGGAGAAATATATGGACAAAAACTATGAAATAGGTAAAAGACTAAAAATGCTTATGAAACTTCGGGGGTTCACAATAAGCCAGCTGGCAGAAGCTTCCGATGTATCAGAGGATACCATAAAATCAATACGAAGCGGCAAAACAACAAATCCGGGCATAAATGTCCTTACTTCCATTGCAGACGCATTTGCCTGCACTTTAGACAACCTCATCGGACGTCTTCCAAATGAACTGGACGAATCAGAACTTTTAAGAAAATGGCGAAGCCTCGATTCCCATGGTAAAAACCTTACCCTTCTCATTATTGAAAATGAATTGTCAAACCAGCCGTCCATCTCAGGACGTATGCGTTCATTTATGTATTACAGCCCGACATCATACCTTGGCAATGGTGCACTATTTGATATGTCACATTCCGAATACACAGACATTCCGGCCGACTATATGAAAAATGCTGATTACGGATTTAAGATTGTCAGTGACAGCATGATTCCGACATATTTTCCGGAAGACATTGTCGCAGTACAAAAGCGGCTCCCCCTTCCGGGAGAAACCGCCTTCTATTTGAAAGATTCAACTGTATATATTCGAAAAAACATGGTAGCAAACGGCACTACACGACTTTTACCAATAGTTGCCGCAAACAATGAAATCGAATTGAAAAATCCGTCAGAATATACGTGTATAGGAACAGCCATAGGTATTGTCCGTAAAGCTGTATAACACCTAACCTACAAACTCCTGCACACATCTTTTGTATGCCGCAACAGGATCTTCTGCCGCTGTTATCGGTCTACCTACTACAATATAGTCAGAACCGATTTCTTTTGCCTTTGCAGGCGTTGTCACTCTGACCTGATCTCCGACATCTCCGTCAGCAAAGCGCACACCCGGTGTAACAGTGATGAAATCATTGCCACATTTCTCATGAACCTTTCCTGCCTCAAGTGGTGAGCAGACTATACCGTCAAGGCCTGAATCCTTTGCATTCTTTGCATAGTGCATTACAACCTCATCAATTGGCTTATCAATAAGCAAATCCTCTCTCATTCTTTCCTCACTTGTTGATGTAAGCTGTGTGACAGCAATGAGAAGCGGACGTGTTCCGTCCGGTCTTGTAAGTCCCTCAAGTGCAGCCTCCATCATAGCCTTTGTTCCCGCTGCATGGAGATTACACATGTCAACATCAAGGTTTGAAAGCACACTCATGGATTTTTTGACTGTGTTTGGAATATCATGAAGCTTAAGGTCTAAAAATATTTTGTGACCCATTTTCTTAATCTCTCTTACAATGTCAGGTCCTTCTGCATAGAAAAGTTCCATTCCTATCTTAACATAAGGCTTCTCATCCTTAAACTTAGATAAGAAATCAATTACCTCTTTTCTGTTGCTAAAATCACATGCTACAATAACATCTTTACCCATATTATCTTTCCTTTCTTTATTTATTCTTCCATGTGGAAGGCATAATCAATAACATCATCGGGAATATTTCCAATCTTCCCACAAGCATGTCAAACATGAAAACAATCTTTGACAACGGTGAAAATGCTGCAAAATTATCTGTCGGTCCAACATCACCAAGACCCGGTCCTATGTTGTTCAGTGTGGCTGCAATGGCAGTAAAATTTGTCTCAAAATCAAAATTGTCAACAGAGACAACTATCATCGAAAAAACAAATATCGCTGCGTATAAAAGGAAATATACTCCTACTGATTTCAAGGCAGTGTCTGACAATGGCTTGCCGTCTATTTTTGTTATCTTTACTCTCTGCGGATATATGAGATTTTTCAATTCCTTTGCTATGCTTTTTGCACCCAACACCAAACGGCTGACCTTTATTCCGCCGCCCGTACTTCCCGCACAGGCACCGATAAACATCACAAGTACAAGAAGTCCTTTTGAAAATTCAGGCCACAGTTCATAGTCAACGGTTGAAAAACCTGTTGTCGTCATAACCGATGCCACCTGAAATGCTGCAGCTCTCACAGTTTCTTCACTGTTCATGGCACTTCCCGAAATGTTAATTACTATCAGTGCAACAACTGATAAGTAGACAATCAGATACCATCTGACCTCTTCCATTTTGAATGCCTGTCTCACTTTTCTGAACAATATAAGGTAATAAAAAGCAAAATTTACACCAAACAATACCATAAATACCGTTATTATCCACTGCTGAGATGCAGTGCATCCGGCAATACTGTCAGAAGTCAGTCCGAATCCACCGGTTCCTGCCGTACCAAACGTAAGACAGATATCATCAAACAGCGGCATTCCGGTCAACGCTAACAGAATAATCATTATGACAGTCATAGACATATATATTCCATAAAGAATAATCGCTGTCTGTTTCATCTTCGGAACCAGTTTTCCTACACTGGGACCCGAGCTTTCCGCACGTAAAAGATGCATATTGCTGGCACCTGCCATGGGAAGTATAGCAAGAATAAACACAAGAACTCCCATTCCGCCTATCCAATGAGAAAAACTTCTCCAGAAAAGCATACACTTAGACAAATCTTCCACCCTCGGAAGAATTGACGCTCCCGTAGTTGTAAAGCCCGATACCATCTCAAACATAGCATCAATAAATCCCGGTATCTCGCCACTTGCATAAAACGGAATGCATCCCACCAAACTTAAGAGTATCCAGCTAAGAGCGACAACCACAAAACCTTCCTTTGCGTAAAAGCTTCTGTCCTTCGGTTTCTTTACCGACAAAAGGATTCCAACCACAGCACTAAAAAGCGCTGTTGCAAGGAAAAATATACCGGAAGGTTCTTTATATATGACTGCCACTATACATGGCAGCAGCAAAAATAACGAGAGAAACAACATTACTTTCCCAAGTATATATAATACAATTCTAATATTCATAAACAGCTCCCCGATATATTTTTATGCCAATATATCATCTATATCATCAAGACCCATATTTGTGGTAACTACTATAACACCGTCTCCCGGTTTAAGTTCATCCTGTCCCGAAGGTGTAATTATCCTTCCGTTTCGGGATATACAGCAGATTAAAAGATTTTTCTTAAGCTGCAGGTCAAAAAGTGTCTTTCCCACAACCTTTGCTTTATCAGTCACCCTGAACTCAAGTGCCTCAACTCTTCCCTCGGCAATTCTGTGCAGCGTCTGTACTTTACTTCCGTAAGAATTCTGCATTGCTCTGACATATCTTATAATATATGCCGTGGTAATTGCCTTTGGCGAAACAATGGTATCCATTTTAAGTTCACTTAAGACTTCCTCAAATGTAATCTTATCGATAAGTGTCATGGTTTTACATCCCGATGCCCTTTTAGCATAGAGTGTAAGCAGAATATTCTCCTCATCAATATCTGTCAGTGCTGCAAGTGCATCCGTATGGCATATTCCCTCAGAAAGAAGTAAATCCCTGTCTATTCCTGATCCATGGACTACCATTGTTTCCGGCAGAAGTTCACTAAGCTCTTCACATCGTGCCAGATTCTCCTCAACGATTTTTACATGAACACCTGTTTTTTGCAATTGTTTCGCCAGATAGTACGACGTAGTACCTCCTCCTGCTATCATCACTGATTTTATAGGTGAACTCTTTATCTTCATCTTCTTAAAGAAAGAGGATGACTCCTCAACCGGCAAGATAAGCGATGCCGCATCTCCTGCCATCAGCTTAAAATTGCCGTCAGGTATGATAACATCATTTCCTCTTTTTACTATACATACAAGGGTTCTTTTTCCCGCAACACTGCTGATATCCTTAAGCAGCAGTCCGTCGAGCGGTGACCCTTCCGTGACGGCAACCTTAATAAGTGATACCCTGCCCTTTGCAAAAGTTTCAACCTCAAGTGCAGACGGATATTGTATAAGTCTGGACATTTCTGCCGCTGCCGTCATCTCAGGATTAATAGCCATAGACAGACCAAGTTCCTCCTTTAAGAAACTTACCTCGTCATCATATTCAGGCTTTCTTACTCTGGCTATCGTCTTACAGTTACCTACCTTCTTGGCAATAAGGCAGCAAAGCATATTTACCTCGTCGCTGTCTGTTACTGATATAAGAAGATCCGCCTCCTCAATTCCGGCTTCCATCTGTGTCCTGTGGCTTGTACCGTTTCCATGTACACAGAAAACATCCATTGTAGACGAAATTCTTGACAGTTTCGACTCAATACGGTCTATTACGGTAATATCATGTCCTTCTTTACTAAGCTGTTCCGTCAGTGCATAACCGACTTTTCCACAGCCGACAATAATTATCTTCACGATGTTCCTCCATCAATACATAACCTATTGTATTACTTATTGATTGTACCATATAATGTTTTTTTTTCAATAACAAATCGAGTAGGCTTACACCTACTCGATTTGCAATGAATGACATCTCGCCTATAGGCTCGCTGAACAGCTTATCGCTTAAATCTCTCAGCAATATTGTTCAGCTTGTTTGCAGAATCTTTACAGTTCTGAGTTTTTTCGTAAATCTCATGAGCAAGATTCTCAACGTCACCTGTCTTTGAAGCTATATCAACAACACCGATTGAAGATTCACTGACAGTAGCATTTATTGCTTCCATTGAATCGGCAATTACATCTACCGTTTCCTTCAGTGCATTAACTTCACTGTTTGCCTCTGCCATAAAGTCTACAATTACCTTCGTTTCATCACCAAACCTTGTGCTTGAATCTATAAATGAACTGTAGTCCATCTGTACATCCTCGCCAAGGAAATCAAGACATTTCTGGAGACACTCTGTAAGTGTCTTAACAGACTCATTAACGTGGTCAACAATCTGACTGATTTTTCCTGCAGTATCAGATGTCTCTACAGCAAGCTTACCTACCTCACCGGCAACAACCGCAAATCCCTTACCTGCATCACCGGCTCTTGCAGCCTCAATACTTGCATTAAGTGACAACAGATTTGTCTGCTCTGATATTTCCTGTATACTTGCTGACAACTCATGAATCTTCGAAACTGTCTTTGCTTTGTCTATGGCTATCTCCGACACAGCCTTGATGTCCTTGTACATGTTCATGGTGTTCTCATTTGATGACCTTGTTCTGCTGCTGATATCATCAGCTTTATCCATCACTTCACCTGCAAGCTTGGTACCGTCATTTATCTTCTTTACAACATTCATGATGTTTGTTCTTACATCAGTAATATTGGTGCTGATAACATCCGTAGATGCTGAAGTTTCCTCCATACCTGCGGCAAGCTCCTCCGTAGTTGCCGAATTGTCTGCCGAAGCTGTGCTGACCTTCTCCGAAATATCATAAAGTGCATTTGAATCATCAACAAGCATAACCGATACCTCATTGATGTCACTTACGATATTTGAAAGGTTCTCTCTCATGACTTCAACGGCCCTGCCCATCTCGCCAATTTCATCCCTTGTAACAGGTATCTTCACATTGGAGCGAAGGTCGAGATTAGAAATGTCATTGATAATATGGGTCATATTCTTAATAGGCTTTGTAATAATTCCAGTCATGATAAATCCTAAGACAATACTTAAACCTAAAACTACAAGTCCTACTATGGTACAGTACATATTCATGGTATCTATCGGCTGAAGAACCTCATCCTTATCTGCCTGTACATAAAGTACCCAGTTATTTACGGTACACATGTATGCAACATACTTCTCTACACCATTAACTTCACAACTCTCAACATCTGCGGTTGCTATTGTTCCGGCATTTACTTTGTCCAAAACTTTCTGAACAACAGGATTGTTATCCATCTTCTGGCCAATGAGCTTGCTGTCATTGTTGTACAGCATTGTGCCGTCCTTATCTACCAGTATGGCCTCACTTGACCTTACTCCGTCTATACCTACACTGTTAAGAATAAACTGGAGTCTTACAGTCATATCTGTTCTCTCCAAGTCTCCCCAGAAGCTTTCATACAATGTATCTGATGCAGATATACATGCATCGTAAAGATAGCTTTCACATATCTGTTCAACATTCTTTGATGTAACAATTCTTGCCGCCAGAAGAATTGATACTATCATAATTACTGATGTTACAGTAAGTAACATTGCAATTTTTCCTTTTATAGATAATAATTTTTTCTTCATAGCATCCCCCTACTCTCCGGTTTTTTCTCTTGTCCAGCCGGCTTTAAGGTCTGTAATAACCTGTTCCCACTCTTTTTCACCCTTGAGGTAATCAAGTAAAGACTGTCCAACTTCATCCTTGAATATCTGATTCGGGAATGCCGTAAAGTTCCATGTAACAGATGTAAGACTGTCATCTGACATATACTTAACAACCTGTGCCGCCAATGGGTCTGACGGAATCTCGTCGTCACCAAATGTACTGAATGGTGAGATAAATCCAAGCTTATTTGTAACATAATCTTTTCCTGTCTCTGAGCTGAACAGCCACTCAAGGAAATCTATTGTTGCCTTCTGATCTTCCTCAGAAGCCCAACTGCTTACACAGAAGTAATTCTCTGTACCAATACAAATGCTCTGATTTTCCTCGCCACTTACGCCGGTGTATATAGGAAGGAATCCTACATCGCTCTCCTTAACCGTATTGCCTGAAACACCATTTATCTGTGACCATCCCCAGTTACCATTCTGAACCATGGCAACCTTGCCCAATGCAAACTCTTCCATAGAGTTATTTACTGTCTTAAGGCTTAATTCAGTTTTAGGTGTGCATGAATTATTTACATAAAGTTCAAAAATATTCTTGTAATTATCAGCATACTTCATCTCCAGATTATCCGTATCCGTTATGCCCTTGTCCATAAATTCATAATATACAGGAATATTAAGAAGATGTGTCTGCCATCTCCAGTCCTCACCTTTTGCAAATGATGTGGAAGCAAAAACACCCTCTATACCAAGTTCATCCTTGTGAGCTGTCATGTCCTCAACAACTGCCTTAAGCTTCTCATAATTGTTTATCTCATCTACAGATTTTAAATCTGTTGCCCTGTCAGCCAGAGCAAAATACTTATTCATAATCGACTTGTTGTAGATAATTCCGTATCCCTCAACAACGTACGGTATACCATATACATTGTTTCCGTCTGTTACTGCAAGGGACTTATCAAGAAGCCACTCATAAAGTTTTGTATCGCTTAAATCGCTACAGAACTGTCCCCATGCCTTTAAAGCATTTGGTCCGTTTATCTGAAAAAGTGTAGGTGCATCCTTTTTTGCAATTTCAGACTGAAGCACCTGCTCATATGTACCGCTTGCAGCTGTAATTACTTTTACATGGACACCTGTCTGATTTTCATATATTTCTGCGATTTCCTGCCATACTGCAGCAGCCTCAGGTTTAAAATTAAGATAATAAATGCTTGGCTCATCTTTTGAGCTTGTGCACGCAGCTAACAGTAGTATTGAAAAAATCATCAAAACTGCCGCCATAAACATTTTTTTATTTTTCTTCATCTTGCGCCTCCAATATTGAATTTTTTCACGATGGTCTATTAGTATATTATAAAGTAGATTTAACAACAGTTGTCCATTGTCGCTCTACATATTTTCAGGTACTTTAGGAAGGCCTGCAAGTCCTGCCTGTATATCCTCATCTGTAGGTATGTAATCACTCATAAGCCCATCATTATATTTCTGATATGCCACCATATCAAAACAACCTGTGCCCGTAAGTCCAAAGAGAATCGTTTTCTCCTCTCCTGTTTCCTTACATTTAAGTGCCTCGTCAATTGCTACTTTTATGGCATGACTGCTCTCCGGTGCCGGAAGAATACCTTCGATGCGCGCAAACTTCTGTGCAGCCTCAAATACGCCTGTCTGCTCTACAGAAACAGCATCCATATATCCGTCAGCATAAAGCTGTGACAATGTAGAATTCATTCCATGATATCTCAAACCGCCTGCATGGCTTGCTGATGGAATAAATCCGCTTCCCAGAGTATACATCTTTGCCAAAGGACAAACCATACCTGTATCACAGTAATCATATGCATATCTTCCTCTTGTAAAGCTTGGACATGATGCAGGCTCAACTGCTATAAACCTGTAATCCTTATTACCGAGGAGCTTCTCTCTCATAAACGGAGCAATAAGACCTCCGAGATTTGAGCCCCCTCCTGCACATCCGATTATAATATCCGGCTCAATACCATACTTGTCCATTGCAGCTTTTGTTTCAAGTCCGATTACAGACTGATGAAGCATTACCTGATTGAGCACGCTTCCCAAAACATACCTGTAACCTTCTCTGCTTGCTGCAGCCTCAACAGCCTCCGAAATGGCACATCCAAGACTTCCTGTTGTACCGGGATGATCCTTTAATATCTTCTTTCCGATTTCTGTAGTTTCAGAAGGCGATGGTGTGACACTTGCTCCGTATGTCCTCATAACCTCACGTCTGAACGGCTTCTGCTCATATGAGACCTTTACCATAAATACATTACAGTCAAGCCCAAGATATGCCGATGCCATTGACAGTGCCGTTCCCCACTGACCTGCTCCCGTTTCTGTCGTAACACCCTTAAGGCCCTGCTTTTTAGCATAATATGCCTGTGCAATAGCAGAATTAAGCTTATGACTTCCGCTTGTGTTATTTCCTTCAAACTTATAATATATCTTTGCAGGTGTATCAAGTGCCTTCTCAAGACAGTACGCACGTACAAGAGGTGCAGGGCGATACATCCTGTAAAAGTCAAGAATCTCCTGTGGTATATCAAAATATGGTGTCGTATCATCAAGTTCCTGCTTAATAAGTTCATCACAGAACACCGGCCTGAGTTCCTCAAAGGTCATAGGTTTTAAAGTTTCTTTATTCAAAAGAGGTGATGGCTTATTTTTCATATCAGCCCTCAAATTATACCACTGCTTTGGCAGTTCATTCTCCTCCAGATATATCTTGTACGGAATTATCTTTTCTTCACTCATCTCACTTCTCCTTTATTGCTGCATTTATCATTCATATATAAAACTCTACTGCTTATTTTCATTTTCCGATACTTTTTCCGTTTTTTCCTCGAAGTCTTCATTGCAGTTTTCTACACATTCCTCTACGTTCGCTTCACCGTAGTCCTCTGTGGTTTCCTCTGCTGTTTCTTCCTCAAGGTCTTCTACATATGATTCTTCTGCAAACTCTTCCTCAAGGTCTTCTACATATGATTCTTCTGCCGGCTCTTCCTCAAGGTCTTCCACACTTTCTTCTATATGTTCTTCCTCAGAGTCCTCTGTATATTCTTCATAAAAATAATCATCATCATAATCGCCAAAATCTTCTTCATCACGAAGCCTGAATTTCTCCACCATTGCTTTGAATGCCTCTGCCTGTGCAGACAGCTCCTCACTGATAGCCGATGTTTCTTCTGCCGATGCTGAATTATTCTGAACAACAACAGAAATCTGTTCAATTCCGGTCTCAACTTCACCAAGCATTTCTGCCTGACTCTTAGATGCCTCAGCAGAACCCGCTGCCATTTCAGCCAGTTCCTCCATGCTGGCAAGAACACCGTTTATCGCTTCCATGGTGTTGCGTAATATTTCATTGCCGCTGTTAATCTCCTTAAGAGACTTCTCTATAAGTGTTTTTGTAAGAACTGCCGAATCTGCACTGTCCGTTGCCAGCTTTCCAATCTGCTGTGCCACAACAGCAAATCCACGACCTGCATCACCGGCTCTTGCAGCCTCAATCGATGCATTAAGAGACAGGAGATTAGTCTGTGATGCAATCTCCTCAATAGTTGCAATAATCTTCTCTATCTCTTTAGATGTCGCCATAATACGCTCCATAGCGCTTACAAGTTCATCCATCTCATATCTGCTTTTCTTAGCTTCATCAGCCGTATTCTTGGCATTCTTAGCCGCAGCAACCGATATGTCGGCACTTTCATTTGCAATATTTGCCACATTGGTAATAGTGGCTGTAAGTTCTTCTACTGCTCCTGCCTGGTCAGTTGCACCGTCTGCAAGTGCCTGTGCGCTGCATGACAACTGTTCTGCACCCATATGTATCTGTGTAGATGCCTCAGCAATCTGTCTCAATGTTCTGTCCAGATTCCTGTTCAGCTTATTTATACTCTTTATAAGTAACTCAAAATTACCTACATACATTTCTTCCCCACCGGAATTAACATTAAAGTTACCTTCTGACATCTCCCTAAGAATATGTCCCGCATCATGAATAACCTTATTCATGCGGACGCACGCTTCACGGAAATCTTCCGCCAGTGCTCCCAGCTCATCTCCGCTCTCGTATTCAATATTAATGTTAAGCTGTCCGTCGTTTAACATACGGGCCGCATCCTGAACTTCTTTTATAGGTTCAACGATGAGAGACGTAATAACATTTGAATATTTAAGTGAGATAAAAATTGTCAGTCCACTGCAGACTACAACAATAATTACAACAACTATGCCCAATGCAGACATAAATTTAAACGCAGACTGTGCTTCCGTCTCTGTCTTCTCATCAATCCTGTCAAGGATATTATGCATTTTTTCCGTTGCTTCTGCAAAATTACCGTTAAGGTACTTGAGTGCCTCATTATTGTGTCCGGCTCTTACTCGGTTTACAACTTCAATTCGTGCAACCTTCACTTCCTTTATGGCATCGTGGAGTTCCTTGGTCAACGAACTGTCTGAGAAATTCTTCTCAAGCTCTGATGCATTTTTTTCAACCTTATCAGAGATCTCCTCTATCTGTGTAATCTTACTGGGAACCTCTTCTTCAGGACAGCTTACTGCCCATGCAACATTTTTTGCAATGCTCTCGATTCCCTCTCTTATCTCCATCTGAGTCTTCGTGTTCTTGTACGATTCCCCATAAAACAAATTAACTCTGAGATTAATTATCATAACCCCCAAAAAAGCAACTATACTCATTGCAATAATGGCAGATATGATTGTCTTGTAGGATTTTTTTAACTTATGCCCCACCTTAAGATTCTTTAGTTTTTTGTTTAAATCCATGCAAATTCTCCTTCTCCCATGTTTATCCCGCACATTTAGAATATGCATTAATATTAACATACTTTTAAAATTATTTCAACATAAGTATTTATTTCTCAACTACACTTCTTCCTCTCCATCCGCCTTTAATCCATCTTATAAACACTACGATACCCCTCAATATCTCGTCCATAGCCATGGCAATCCATATTCCTACAAGTCCCATATTGCACACTATTCCCAATATGTAAGCAAACAGTACCGAAACGCCCCACATGGAAGCCATTCCAAGATACGTAGGGAACTTTATGTCTCCCGCAGCTCTCATACTGTTAATAACAACAAGATTAGCCGTTCTTCCCATCTCAAGAAAAATACATACAAACAGCACTTTTTGTCCGAGAGAAATAACATCGCCGTTGTCAGTAAATAATCCAATGGTAACAGGACTTATGATAAAATTCAGCACTGCAATGGCCACTGAAACAATCATTGCGTTCTTCAGTGTTCCAAGAACCTTCTTATATGCATAATCATCGTCACCCGCACCTACAGAATGTCCGACAACTATGGATGTGGCAACTGCTGCCGACACAGAAAACAGATATGCAAAATTGCTTATTATCTGCGCGTATGTTTTAGTGTTTGTAACTATTTCCGAGTTAAATGAATTTACAAACATAAGAATACATAACTGTGCTATGTTGTATGATATGTTTTCTCCTGCCGTAGGTAATCCCAGCTTAAGAAGTTTTTTAAGAATTTCCTTCGGAAACGGTACAAGATATCTGACTGATATGTGTCCTTCAATCTTGTATTTGAAGAAAACCAGTGCAATTACAAGAGCCACCACCCTGCTGACTGTTGTGGAAATGGCAACACCTCTTACGCCAAGCTCCAGATGTTTCAACGGACCATACAAAAATATGTAATTTCCCGTTATGTTAATGATATTCATTCCCAGGGCAATAACCATACCTATCTTGGTTTTTCCGTTGTTTCTGAATATCTGTGAGAAAATGTCAATCATTGCCTGGAGGAACATGTATCCGCCCACAATCTCCATATATGCTTTGGCATCAGGAACCATGGTTTCCGGAACCTTCATTATATCAAGAATAAAATCGCATCCCACAAAAACAATAAGACTTATGACACCACTGAGAAGCAGATTAAAAAACACCGACACTGTATATATCTGATTTAATTTATCCTTAAGCTTCGCCCCCAGATATTGTGCCACTATGACACCGGTGGCACTGGAAATAACTGTAAAAGCAAGTGTGAGAAAGCCCAATATCTGATTGGCATTTCCCAAACCTCCAACAGCGCTTGATGAATACCTGCTTATCATAAGTGTATCCACATAGCCAAGGCACAGTGACAAAAGGCACTGCACAAACACCGGCCATCCCAGCTTTATCAGGGACATATCTTTTACATCTTTTTCAGCCATTTCGCACCCTCCGTTTTTATTAATATTAACAGCCCTTCTACTGCTTTTTTAATGTTGTAAACCTCGTATAATAGCAGTATAATGTTATACAAATTGATTTTCTACAATAATATTGCACAAAAATAACACTATCTTGCTATTATAAAAGGAGTATCAAAAATGCGCATAAATACCGACAGACGTTTCAACAAGGAGGAAAATAAGCACGGCTCATACCTCCTGCCATACAGTATATACAAGACACACATACCTGATTATTTTACTTCATTTCCACTGCACTGGCATGAGGAAATCGAGATTATTCTCGTAAAATCAGGATGTTCAAAATATATTGTGGACTTTAAGGAATACATATTAAATACAGGCGATATCCTTATTATACCGCCTACATCACTTCATTCCTTTGAGCAGTATGAGGACAAACGTTTTTTTGCCACCACCGTAATATTTGACCAGAAGATGATAAGCGGAAGTATGATAGACACCTGTTCCACAAAATACATAATACCTGTCTTCAACAACGAAATCTTTCTTCCCATACACATAAAAGCGGATGATAAGCACAATAAGCCTCTTACGGACATTCTGGAAAGTGCAACGACTTACCACAACCGACAGCCGTCAGGCTATGAGCTTTACTTAAGAATATGTTTTCTGAGCTTTATACATTATTTTTTTGAAAACAACCTTTATGACCGCAATACAGACAACACTGCCAATACCAAGACATCAGTTGTTATAAAAAACATAACCACATATATTGAAAACCATTTTTCAGAAAATATTACTCTTAATACACTGGCATGCCATGCAAATATCAGTGTATTCCACCTGTCACACATTTTTAAAAGGTATACCAGTCAGACACCCATTGAGTATCTGAATCACTACCGCCTTATAATGGCGGCACAGATGCTTTTATCGGAAGACACTTCAATCATAAACATCTCTTCTGCTTGCGGTTACAATAATGTATCATATTTTAACCGCAGTTTTAAGGCAAAATACGGCATGACCCCCAAGGAATACCGCCGGAGCAAAAACTCGTGACTACAGTACCACTCTGACGTATTTGCCCGCATACACCTCATTTTCAGTGACAATGCAGTCTATTGCCATAATATTTACCCCTGCTGCCTCTGCCTCCTTAAGTGCCTCACCGAAAGCGGCATGGGTGGCATAGTTCGGTTCAAAATGCTTTATTCCTTTCATTTGGATTACGAACAATATATTGGCCTCATAGCCTGCATTTTTTGCTTCTATAAGTTCATAGACATGCTTCAGCCCACGCTCCGTAGGTGCATCGGGAAATCTTGCAATTCCGTCCTGTTCAAGGGTTACACCCTTTACCTCCATAAAGCCTTTTGTTCCGTCTTCACATTCATAATAAATATCAAATCTCGAGTTGCCATAGGTCTGCTCCCTTTTCACATAGGAGATACCTTTCTTAAAGCCTCCTGACTTTATCCAGTCATAGGCTATCTGATTAGGTGCCTGAGAATCCATATTAATAATTCTTCCGTTCTTTTCAACTTTTACCAGAGAATATCTTGTTTTTCTCCCTGTCCCCTCACCATGGTCTTCCAGATAAACCACTGTCTTTCCGGGAATAAGAAGCTCCCGGCACCTTCCCGTGTTTTTTACATGACATTTCACTCTTTCCCCATCAAGATCCGCATATGCGATAAAACGGTTTGGTCTCTCAAGAAACACTGCCTTTTTAATGTTTTTGTACTTCATTATCTATACCTGCATTCCATTAAATTTATTGTAAAAACTGTTGTACTCAAGATAATCGTTTAATGAGCCTGCCATCATCATTTCCCTTATAAGCTTCATAAGTATCGCACTGTAATCAACCTTATCAAAAATAGAAGCATCACCAGCCTCGTCTCTCATTCTTGCAAGTTTAATAAAATTCGATGTCGAAGCATTGCCTGTGTCGACGCTCCATGCAATAATTTCGATATAACTGCAATTATTTGGATTAATATTGTCTGCATCTATTTCTTTCTCATAATACTGACCGTTTATATCTGTTCCTTTAACAGTGTACACATGCTTCTCCTCTGAAAAGCTCTCTGACCTGTAAACATTGACTGTTTCACCTGTAACTGCATTACATATGGAAAACAATGCCTTACTGTCCAGTATAAGCTCCCTCTCTTTCTTCTCATCATCATGGGTTCTCATACGCTCATGTTCCTCACGCATCTTCTCTGTCATTTTCTCCTGAATGGCATCGAATTTGTCTATAAATGTGTCCCACTCTTTCTCTGTAAAGGACTGTGCACCTATCTGATACGAAGTCTGTGTATCACCATTTTTTAGTTTCTCCGTCATTTCCTCAATCCTGTTTCTGATTACATCTGACGCCAAAGCTGCTGATATCATATTTACACCATTCCTTTCCTCACTTCTACCATATAAAAACATCTGATTTCAAAACATTCACTCCTTTGAAATCAGATGTCATCCATAACTACCTTACATATCGGCAGATTTTATTATTTTTTTATACTTTAGGTGAATTATTTAAAACGCCGCTCCAAACATATACGGTGGAATTTTTATAATTTCACCCTCTACACTCAGATTTTTCGGGTGAATAACATACTGCGATGCTATCTTCTTTCCAAACATTTCCTTAAACCTTTCTAATGATGTAGTTGTGTAGTTTTTAGAGGATTTCACTTCTATAGGAAACACTCGCAAATTCGTCTTACTTTCATTGGAAAGTAAAAAATCTATTTCTATGTCATTACGATGTTTTTCAACATTATATCGGGTATAAAAATAAAGTTTTCGCCCTTTTGCCGAAATCATCTGAGATATAACATTCTCATATAACATTCCCTCATTTAATGAAAGTCTGTCATTCATAATTTGTCTGTAAAGCTGTTGGTCTGCAATTTCATTTTCACTGAATGCCAGACTTACCAAAAGCCCTGTATCACCCATATAACATTTTACGGCGGAATCATTTTTATTAAGTGCAAATCCCTCGTTAGGGTCATTACACTTATAACACAGATTACAAATCATAGAATCATCCAGCCAAAACAACGGTTCATCATATCTGTCAAATGTCGAACCTTCTTCAACGTCTTTTAACACT
Source organism: Lachnospiraceae bacterium (assembly GCA_045126475.1). Taxonomy (GTDB): domain Bacteria; phylum Bacillota; class Clostridia; order Lachnospirales; family Lachnospiraceae; genus SVEL01. The sequence continues at coordinate 17,424 of JBGVOL010000085.1, forward strand.
ATCCGCTTCTCATGGGTTGATAAATATGCCGGTATATTCTCAAACAATGCTGATACCCTTGAATTGTATCTCTTTGCTGCCTTTTTAATATCATCCCTATACAGTCCGAGAATATCTCGCTTCTCAACATCTGCAGCAGCAAAATCCCTGCCATTTTTCGCAAATGCGACTATAGCCTGCGGCATTCCTCCAACCAGCATATACTCTTTAAACAAATGCATGGCCTTAGTGTGCATTTTAGGTTCAAGCGGTTGCATATTCTTATAGCATTCATTGATATATTCAAGTAGTATTTCCTCATTCATATACACCATAAACTCTTCAAAATCAACCGGATACATTTTTATTTTCCGTTCTTCTGACGGTAATGTAATACTTTCAACATTTTCTTTAATTGATATCAATGAACCTGTTTCAATAAAATCATATCGTCCGTCTGCTACCAGATATTTGATGGCCTCTCTCGCCTTTGGAAACTTTTGAATTTCGTCAAAGATAATCAATGACTCTCTTTTATATAATCTGACATTACATTCCAATGATATTGTCTGAAAAAAAATATCGAGATTAGTCATATCATCAAAGCTTTCCAAAATTTTTTTACTCGCTCTGTTAAAATCTATATTCACATATGACTTGTATTCGTTTTTTCCAATTTCCTCAGCTACAGTAGACTTACCAATTCGTCTGGCTCCTTCAATCAATAATGCTTTTTTGCCATTACACTCTTTCTTCCATTGTAGAATCTTATCATATATTTTTCTTTTAATTTCCATATTCCAATGCACCTCCTTTTACAGTACGCAAAGTAATTTTTTTAATTTTCTCCAACAGTACGCAAAGTAAATTATACACTATTATAGCATTATACGCAAGGTATTTACATTTTATACCGACAGCAATACGTCATCCAGTGAAATATATCGCTTGACATAGTTTTACAAACTACATATAATTGTATCGTATGCAAATATAAGATAAGATTGGAGATTGGTTATGTTTCAAATTGTTGTTGATTCCGCAGCTAATATTCCTGCAGAAATTGTAAAAAAATATAATATCAAAGTTATTTCATTTGTCAATTACGTTAACGATAAACCATTGGTATGCTTCGATCCCGAACTTACTCAGGCAGAAGAGCGTGCCAAAGGAAAAGAATATTACGATGCAATGCGTTCCGGCATCGATATAAAGACTGGTCTTATAAGCAGCGGAAACTTTGAAGAATACTTTAAAGCCATCATGGAAGCCGGTGAGGATGTACTTTACTTTTCACTTAGTAAGAATATAAGCGGAACCTTCAATTCTGCCAGATTAGCTGCAGAAAACTTAATGGAGGATGCTCCAAACGGAAGAAAAATCAAACTCATAGATTCACTCAATGCCTCATTGGCGCAGGGAATTCTTGCCATATATGCCAGTGAGATGCGCCAAAAGGGAATGGATATAGATGAGGTATATGATAAACTTATAACATATCCCGAAAAGATGAACGGTGTATTTACGGTCGGCGATTTAAAGTATCTTGCCCATACAGGACGAATCCACGGCACCGTTGCATTTGTAGGCAACATCCTCAATATCAAGCCGATTCTCAGAGGAGATAAAGACGGTTATATCGTCCAGTACAAGAAATGCAGGGGAAGAAAAGCTTCCCTTAACTCATTAGTGTCATTGGTATGTGATAACATCGTCGACCCGGAAAATCAGATAATCGGTATAGCACATGCAGATGCGTACGAAGACTCCCTCTATGTAATGGATGAGATTCAAAAGCGCATAAAGGTCAGAAATTTTATCAATACATCATATGACTATTGTACCGGAAGTCATGTCGGTCCCGACACCATTGCACTATTCTTCATGGCAAAAGACAGGGAACTTGGCAACTAAAGCAGGTGCAACGCAATAGTTAATATAAAAGCCGCGAAATTTTCGCGGCTTTTACTATTACCTTGTACACTTCGTGCACTTAGTTTCATTATTTTTTTATCTCACTAAGGAACTCCTTAATATCTGAAGAACTCAGCAAGCCATAATTAGTTTCTCCTGCTTCTATTTTATTACTGTCGTTAAATTTGGAAAAATCGAAAGTTCCTATACATTCCTCCAGTATTGGCATATACTCATCATACTTATTTAAATCTAAAGCATATCCGAGATTTGAGTAACTAATGTACCATGTCATATTAAGATGTGCAAAATAGAATGGTCTAAATGTATTGGTTGCTACTATTCTATATACATTATCACTTCCACTGGCAAAGGCATCTGCCATAGCAATAGAAGTAACCTTATTATTCGTCTGTTCAATGATTTTTGAGTCAACTACCTGCTGTACACTGTAATTACCCATGTAATTAGTATACATAAATCCCTGCGCACTACTTACACTAATTATTGAACCCCAATTTTTTAAAAAACTGGTTGCATCTAAGCTATCTATTACCGGAGCATCCAATACAGCTTGCCCCCAGAATATAACTTTCGGCAAGCACCACACCTTTTGCATCTACTACCCTTTTTGCTACCCCTGTCTCAATGTCAGATTATAAAATTGTCCGCAAGAAGAAGCCAGTTTGCCCTAAAAAGCTGCATTATCTGCCAGTATCCTGCTCCTCGCAGTCCAAACTCATTTATCAAACCAAATTTGTTCTGAAGACTTCTCACATCCTCAAACCATACCTCATGCTGTACACCATTGCTCTCATAATTAAAATACGGCGACTTGGCAAGTTCATCAAATTTAATCTCTGCACCGTGATTAATGGCTATGCGTACAGCTTCCACGTTTCCTATTGTTTTCGCCTTTGTCACACCTCTTTCATAGGGAAGCGGCCAGTCATAGCCGTAATTCGGTATTCCCATCATTATTTTTTCCGGCTGTATCTCCGTAACGGCATATTCAAGTACTCTCCTTACCATATTGAGCGGCGCAACCGCCATTGGCGGACCGTATGTATAGCCCCACTCGTATGTCATCACAAGAACATGGTCTGCTATCTCTCCAATCGCCCTGTAATCCTTACCTTCATAGAGTAATCCCTTCTGGTCTGCCGATGTCTTTGGTGCAAGTGCTACCGACACCTGATATCCCGCCTCATGCATCCTTTCCGTGCAGACTCTTACAAAATCAGTAAATAAATCCCTGTCCTCAGCCTTAATATACTCAAAATCAATATCCAGACCTCTGTATCCCTTATTTTCCATAGTAATAAGCAGATTATCTATAAGATTGTCTCTGCTTACCGGGTTGCCCACAATGGCACTTATGAGATTATTATTAAAATTACCGTCAGGGCCAAAGGGCGTAAGAGTAAGTATGGGAAGGGTTTCATATCTGTAAGCCGTCTCTATCATCCACATATCATCAAGAAGTGGCGGTATAAGTTCACCATTCTCTGTGAATCCATAGGAAAATATCGACAGTTCCGAAAGATACGGAAGTGTGTTCTCAAGAACCCAGTTACTTATAAAGGGATAGGCGTAACCATTGCTCTTAATATACCTGTCAGGATTTGACTGACCCACCTGAATAAGAAGAGACTGCCCCACAGCCAGCTCATAAGGGTAAACCAACTGATTGTCAAATATGATGTTCTCTACATTTACCCCATATTTCAAAGCAATGTCATCAACTGTGTCTCCTGCATTAACAACATATATTTCCATAAAACTGCCTTATTTTTTTATTATCTTATGCAAATTCTTCCGCAATAATTTTTCTAAAATGTAAACTTTCCAATATTTTCTTCCGATATAGTAAATAAGTACCAGTAAATTATTTTTTAGGTTTCTGTTGAAATATGCATCCAAGGAGGGATTATTGCAGTAAACGGAATTTACAAAAATTTCAATGTAACCCCAATTCAGGTGGTAACCATAATATCAGGTACTAAGCGTGACCGTAACCGTCAGCCGGAGCAGAATAACAGCTATCATAAAGATTCTGATTTTGCCGACAAGCTGAAAAAGGAAATGGAAATCCTTGATATTACCGTCTGAGCGGGTAGGACAATTTCTACCCGATTACGCAAACGAACAGCGAGGAATACAATTCCTCGCTGTTCTTGTTCCCGACAAATGAAATACCCTTATTTTATTGTTTCACTGTTATTTAACACAAGTGTGCTGTATACAAAAAGTACATCCTGATTGTCAAACTCTATGAATCTTCCAAGCATTTCACTTGATATATACCTTATGTCAACCAGTGTAATTTTGGAATATCCGTCAATAAGCAGCGGCGCAAGGCTGCTTCCGAATGAATCCCTGAACATAATAAGTTCCTTGTCATTGTCTGCATTTGGGTTCTCTATGGTTATAAGAGACAAAGGCCCCGAAAGATATATCTCATACGGGTCTTTTCCGTATGCCTTTTCCAAATCATAGACTTCAATCTCCCTATTATTCTGAAAATCAAATACATTGCAGGATTCCATATCATCACTCATAAGATAATAAATCGTTTCCGGATTCATAGGCAACGCTGCCTGCCCGTAATATACACCATAAAACGGATTATCCAATTCATACCTTTGATACGTTCCATTTAACGATACTCCCATCTTCTGTCCGATGAACTCAGCGACATCAACTATCTTCTCCTGCCGCCAATGGGTGTCCGTCCTGTAGTAATCTTCCAGGTCAAGCAACGGTCTTATGTCAATATATTGCATAAATTCTATATCATCGTTTATTTTGTTGTAGAATTCTTCATAATCAAAAGACAGATGTCCCGACTGCTCTGCCATAAAATAATTCTTGTCCGGAATAACCGTATAATATGCAGAAATGTCCTTTCCCGAAATATACATATCATACACTTTTCTGAAACGTCTGACTGCATGCTCCAACGATTTCTCATTTAACGGATACTCCATGGCAGAGGCATAACCGTCAGAAATGTATATGCCGTTATTGTCCTGATGCATAAAACCGTATAACGCAGTATACGACTTGATTCTCCTGAACATTTCCCTTAAAGGAAACTGGTCAAGGGTGTAACTCTCAAAATCTGTCATAAACTCTCCGTTAAGCAGAGACTCTGACGAAACTTCGGGAAACTGCTGAAGCTTGCGCCTCTCACTGTCCGAATATTCATCAGAGGGTTTTAAAATGCATGCCGAAAACATAATAAGCATATATACCGACATTACACCTACCAGCATTTTATTCTTAAAGTGTCCTTTTTTTATCATCTCTGCCCCCTGCCCTAAAACCTGAAATACAAAAACGGATTAAACGAGCCGTCCACAAGATAAGCTGTCATTACAATCATAAGAAGCAGTAAAAAAGGTATCTCGAAAACCTCTGCAAACCTTTTCCCCTTGAAAAGTCTGTTTACAACAGGTGTCGAGCCGAAACATGCCAGAAGAATTATCACTCCGTAGCTTCTGATGTAATAAATACATTCTGTTGAAACAAAAGGTATCCCTCCCATTCCAAACATGTTTCCGATATACATCAGTGCCTCTCTCATGCTGTCGGCATTAAATATAACAAAACTTATGATTACAATAACCATTACATACACATGTGAAGCTATTCTGCTCCTGTCAAGAAACTTTGAGAGCCACTTCTTTTCAAGTATAAGAAGCACTCCAAAAAGCATTCCCCACACAACAAAATTCCATGCCGCACCGTGCCAGAAACCCGTAAGAAGCCATACTATCAATATATTCCTAAGCCGTTTTATCTGACTTACACGGTTTCCGCCCAGAGGAATATATACATAATCCCTGAACCATGTTCCGAGGGACATATGCCATCTCCTCCAGAATTCCGTAATGCTTTTAGATACAAACGGGTAATTAAAATTCTCAGGAAAATGAAATCCAAGAATCTTTCCAAGACCTATTGCCATATCACTGTATCCCGAAAAGTCAAAATATATATGAAGCGACACGGCTATGGCATATACCCAGAAAAACAATACTGATTTGTCATCAGATGCTTTAAATATTTCACACAGTTTTCCCAGAGTATTGGCTATGAGAATCTTTTTTCCCAATCCCAGAACCAGCCTTCTTACTCCGACGGCAGCTTCATCGATATCATACTTTCTGTCTTCAAGCTGTTTTTCAATATCGGAATAGCGGACAATGGGACCGGCAATAAGCTGCGGAAACATTGTTATATATGCGGCCAGGTTGATTATGTTACGCTGTCTTTTTACATTTCCTCTGTACACATCCACGATATAGCTGACAATCTGGAATGTATAAAAGCTTATTCCTATCGGAAGCGTCAGCCTAAGTAATTGTACCGACATTCCTGTTACGGCGTTGAAATTCTCAATAAAGAAGTCTGCATACTTGTAATATCCCAGAAATCCAATGCATATGGCCACCGAAATAACCAATACCGCTTTTCTTGTCTTTCTGTTTTCACACATTTCCAGCAGAATCCCCGATATATATCCCACCATAATTGAAATGAGCATGAGAACTATATATCTTGGCTCACCCCATCCGTAAAAGAATAAACTTGAAGCCAACAGCACGCCGTTGCGAAATCTCTTCGGAGCTAAAAAGTACATTACCAGCACGCAGGGTAAAAAGTAATATATGAACGGTATACTGGAGAATAACATAATCTACCTCCGGTTCTTTACTATTCTATAGGTTCCTCAAACAAAAACTCTGCCTCAGGATATGCCTCTGAAAGCTTGCTCTTAAATAAATCAATAGGCTCACCGTGTCCGAATGCAGACACAAGGTAGTCATCACTAATCTGAACTATGATAAGCTTCTCAGGGAAACCGCACATCCACTGTCTTGCAAGAATATTGTCCTTTATGTCTGATGCAAGAGTCTCTGTATTTTCCGCATCTGCCACATGGTAAACACCTGCCGTAAATGTATTTGCGTTCATCATATGCATAAGTGACGCGCAATCATCTATCATCTCAATGCTATCCTGCGGAAAGCCTAACATATAATCAACATTTTCTGCATCTGACAGACCCATATTGCCCGGTGCATCCATTACTGAATTCTCAAAATCGCCGCCGCACACCGGAAATTTCTCATCATCAGCATACAGGTTCCATGTATTTGTAAAAATTTCAAGTGCATCCTTAACCTCTACAACCGGAGCGGCTGTTGTTGTCTCATTCTCCTTCTCAGACTTACTTCCGCCGCATCCTACTGCAAATACTGTTACTGCTGCCATTAAAACTGCTAATAATCTCTTTTTCATTTTTTTCCTCCTAAAATTAAATATCGGGGTTTTAAACTTACTTGTCCTGACAGATTGTCCAGCATTGATTTTCGTCGTTATACTCCAGTGTATAAGTATATTTTTCTCCCTCATACATAATACTCATACTCTTTTCTCCCTCGCTGTCTGTCCATACGTTCCATTTTAAAGAAATATTTCCATCTGCATCCAATGTTTTTCCGTGCTCTTTATAGATATTTTCCTCTGTATCAAGCACCTGCAGTGTTCCCGAACTTACGGCTATTTCAGCCTCTCCCTTCATATTAAGTTCAAGGACAACACTCAAATCCGGCTCACCGGTCTTGGCAAGTGCAAATGCTGCTATTGTACCGGAATCCACACTCATTGGCGTGTCTGTCACAATATTACCATGCATGTACACCTGCAATTCCCCGCCTTTTTCATACTGCCATACTGCAATGAAAGCCAGCAAAGCCATGCATACTGCAAAAGCCGGTACTATCACCTGTCTGAGTCTGCTTTTCCTGCTTCCCTCTTCATCATACGATGCCATGATTCTACCCTTCAAATATGGAGATGGTTTGATTTTTTTGTACTCACTAAGTTCTTTTTCATCAAACATATGTCCCCTCCTGTTCCAGAATCTTTTTCAACAACTCTCTTCCTCTTGATAACCTCATTTTGACGGCAGATTCTGACTTGTGAAGAATCTTTGCTGTCTCCTCCACCGAATACCCCTCAAAGTAATGCAGCATCACGGCTATTCTGTACTTCTCAGGAAGCTGTGACACTGACTCCATAAGACTGCCGGCTGCATCATCTGTTTCCGATGCTTCTTCCGTTATCTCGTCAAGTGTTGAATGATTACGGTAACTTTTTTTCCTCAGAACATCATGACTGCAATTGACAGTAACCCTCACCAACCATCTCTGCACATGCTGTTCATCAGATAACACACGGAACGACTTCATATACTTAATAAATACGTCATGCACCACATCCTCAGCATCCTCTCTGTTCTTCAAATAAGAAAATGCAAGTCTGTAAAGCATATCGGCGTATTTATCGTATACAATATCAAATTTGCTGTTAAGGTCAAAAAACATGTTTTATTTTCCCCTTCCACAAGTAAAACGTATGGGGAAAGCATAAGGTCACAAATTTTTAGAAAAAATTTTTACAGGCACTCTTCCCATTCTTTTATGACTTCCTCACACTTATTTACATCATATTCTGCTACGGCTTCCTTCAGCTGTCCGAAAAATATCTTCTGTGTGGAATCATATCTGTACTCAGCCATAGAACTTAGGATTTCATCCATTTTATCCATATCGAGTTCTTCTGCCGCTTCACGAAGGCTGACAAAATACTTTTTTAATTCATCAGTTGTTATGACTTTCCATGACTCTTTTACTTCTTCATTAAAATACTCTTTTAAAATGTCAGCATATTTCAGGTACAGGTCAAGCAGCTTATCCGTATATTGATGAATTATGGCAGCATCACACTCATTTCCCGCTTTTTCCATTCTTGCAGCCTTTTCTGAGAGTTCAAACGCTCCAATCTGTTTTGAAGAACTCTTCATGGTATGCACTTCTATGGTATATGCGTGCCAGTCTTCATTTTCCTCATATTTTTTAATGAGTTTTGCTTTCTTTTCAATTACCTGATAATAGTCTTTAAGAACAGTCCAGTATAACTTTTCATTTCCGATAAGCTTTATTGCCGACTCTGTATCAAGACCTTCAATCTCTATCTTTTTCTCCTCAGTCTGGACATTTTCTTCACACACATTGGAAGATACCTTCATAATCTTTCTCTTTGGCAGCCAATGTCTCAGTTTCGCGTTGATGGTTCTTATCTCAATAGGCTTTGCCACAAAGTCATCCATACCTTCTCTTAAAAACATTTCCTTTGTGCCGCTGACTGCATTGGCTGTCAATGCGATTATCGGCACCTTATCATATTCTTTGTGGAATCGTCTTATTATATGTGTCGTTTCTACACCATCAAGCTCCGGCATCATGTGATCCATAAAAATCAAATCATACATCTTATTTGATATCATCTCCACTGCTTCTTTTCCGCTTGAGGCTGTATCTATTTTCATCTGAAGAGGTTTGAGCAGACCTTCCGTGACCGTAAGGTTAATTGCATTGTCATCAACTACCAGTACCTCTGCTTCAGGCGCTATAAACTCAAAATCATCATGAGACAGACAGCCTGAACCGTTTTCAATCTCCTCACCATTAAATATAGATGCAATATTAAGCACATAGAGCGGCTTTTTCACTATCAAAAGATTGCTTATGTTGAGTCTGACTGAATTTCTGAAATCAATCATAAGAATTGCCTTTATATCTGGATGATTTGTCACAAACTCCTCAACTTTTATGGAAAACATACCCTGTCCGATGAAAAAATACGGAATATTATTTTCAGCAATAATATGCAAATCTTCTTCCGACTCAATGCAGGTATACGGAATCCCAAGCTTACTCATATCCCTCTCAAGGTGCTCGCGGAGAAAACCGTTGTCAACAAGGCCTGCAGCCCTTATCATTTCCTTTTTCTTTATGGTTATTGACGGTTTATCTTCATATATTTTCTGGGGTATCCAGAATGAAAATGTACTTCCCTTGCCATATTCACTCTCAACGCTGATATCTCCACCCATAAGAGTAACTATTCTCTTGGATATTGTCAGTCCGAGACCCGTACCTTCAATATTTCTGTTTCTCTTACTGTCTACCTGCTGAAATGCCACAAACAGTTTCGGAATATGCTCCTTTTTAATGCCTACTCCCGTATCTTTCACAGAGACCTTAAACTTTATCTCATCTTTTGAAATTTTCTCATAATCAACCTTAACCACAACCTGACCCTTCTGGGTAAACTTTACCGCATTGTTTGTCAGATTAATGATTACCTGTTTCAGCCTGTTGCTGTCACCTATAAGCTTACTTGGCAGGTCAGGTGCTACATCAAGTATCAACTCAAGTTCCTTGTCACCGATTCTTGTATTAACTATATTGGTCATATCATTTATGAGGGACATAGGTTCATACATGTCTTCTTCAATAGGCATTCTTCCTGACTCAATTTTTGAAAAGTCAAGTATGTCATTGATGATTGTAAGCAGGGTCTTTCCCGATGAAATAATCTGATTGATATAATTCCTTGCAGCATAAGGCAGTTCCTCTCTAAGAGCCATCTCTGCCATACCTATCACTGCATTCATTGGGGTTCTTATCTCATGACTCATATTGGCAAGAAAGTCTGACTTCATCTGAGTTGCTCTCTCAATCTCTTCATTTGCCTGCATAAGGGAATATCTGTCATATGCCAAATCCGACAGAACGCCTGATATTTCAGTTAAGAATTTAGTTGCATGGTCAAGCTCCTCAGGTTCTATATACCTTATTTTCCGTGCTGCTTTTAGATACTCTTCAGGATTTACATTTATCTCCTCTGCGACTTTTAACAGTTTTGCCTCGTCAATCTCCCCGGTTCTGACCTGACCTCCGGAAAAACATCCAACCAGCTCCCCATGAGCCATAATCGGTGCCGCAAAATTGCAAAGTCCCGCGTGGCAGTCATATATCACCGACTTTCCCATTTCCTGTGCCATTTCTCCGCCACGCTTATCACACTGTTCACACCTTAACTTGCCGACGGGAGAATTTTTGTTAATAATACAAAATTCCGATGAAAATGAGTCTTTTGTCAATGCCACTCCGTTATTATCCGATATCCCCGCAGCGATATTTGTCATCTCACAGAACGCATCCTGTACCTTCTGCAGAGTATCAACATCAATTAAATCAGTCAGCTTTATTTTTCCCTCATTGATTTCCATATCCATACTGCGCCGCCTCCTTATCCGATTATCTGATGGATTATCTTCCTCAGCTTGTCACACTCAATCGGCTTAAGCAGATACCCCTGCGGTTTCATAGCAAGAACTTTCTGGATTTTCTCACGTTCATTAATGCCTGTCAGAAACACAACAGGTATATCCTTTGTCTCTTCATTGTCACGTATTTTCTTTAACACCTCTACACCATTTTCATCCGGCATCTCATAGTCAAGCAATATGAGGTCTGTTTTCTTGTGAGTGAGGAAATTAAGGGCAATTTTGCCGTTGACAGCCGTTGCAATATTGTAATCCTCTTTCAATTCATTCTTAAGAAGGCGAAGCATCATAGGGTCATCATCAACTACAAGAATATGTTTTACAGACTCTTCAGCTTTCTTTCTCTTCTCCATCTCTTCATTAAGCATCTGTTCCTTAAGCTTTCTCTTTTCTTCAAGAAATCTCACCAGCTCAGTTTTAATCACACCGGCAGCTATGGGTTTTAAAAGCATCAGTTTTACCATCTCCGGTTTAAGATTCATAAACTCATAACACGGCTCTGAGTCACCTACAAGAACAAGATTCAGGTTTCTTCTGTCAATCATTTCAAGAGCATTAATCAGTCTCAGGATATTTTCTCTCGTTTCAGTTGACATACAGTACACCAATGCATCCGGATGAAAATAATTAATATGATTTTCAATATCCACATTTCTGATTGATGTAGTAAGGCACTCAAACTCGTTGCTCATGGCATAAAAGAAATCATCTATTGTGGTCTGATTCTTTCCTGCCAGTAAAATTTTGTATTTCATCGCTATTCTCCCTTGTATTCTATTGTTCAACATTCATCTTCCTATACATGAATATACCATATTTATCGTCTTCCTACAATTGTAAAAATCTATTTTCGCCATGTATATTCAAATTTTGTTGTTATAAATATCGGTACCGCAGGAAATACTTATACCATGAGAAATAAAATTTTAATTTGCGGTCTTACCGGTTGGTGCATGGAAATCATTTTTACCGCATTCGACTCTTTCCGCCACCGGGAATTTAAACTTATGGGGCAAACTTCAATATGGATGTTCCCGATTTACAGTCTTGCTTCCATCATTGCTCCGGTATATACCTTCATCAAGGACCTGCCATTTTATATAAGGGGGATGATTTATTCGATAGGATTTTTCTTTTTTGAATTTGTGAGCGGTACTTTTTTGAAGAAGCACAATATCTGTCCGTGGGATTACAGTGATGCAAAGAGCAATATCAACGGTGTTATACGCTTAGACTTCGCTCCGGTATGGATGGCCGCCGGCCTCATATTCGAGCGTATCCTTGTACCCGTCCGAAGAAAATAATGCAGCCATAGCTTATAATAATTCATATTATAGGAAGTATATATGCCTGTAAATATTAGAATGTATTTTTGCTTCATCTTAGGGATTTTGTGAATTTTCTTATGGCATAACCGCCCGCTGCAGGTTTGTGTCTTTCATTAGGTCGACAAGCGGCAGGGCATGTCCATCAGGAACAG
>JBGVOL010000086.1:0-2323 GCA_045126475.1 Lachnospiraceae bacterium
AAGGAGTCCGTAAAGTATATAAAAAATGGCGGTTGGCTTTTATATGAGATTGGTTTTGACCAGGGAGAGGCCGTGAAAAATATCATGGAACAGCATGGATATGAGGATGTTACCGTGATAAAGGATCTGGCAGGATTAGACCGGGTCGTATCAGGCAAGAGAACCTATAATTAGAAAGGAAGACGAACATGTTTGATAAGTTAGAGGATATTTTAGTAAGATTTGATGAGATTATGAATGAGTTAAATGATCCTTCTGTTGTAAATGACCAGCAGCGATTTAAAAAGCTCATGAAGGAACAGAATGATCTGACTCCTATTGTTGAAGCATATAAGGCATATAAGCAGGCAAAGCAGGATGTGGAAGATTCTCTTGCAATTCTTGAAAATGAAAGTGATGAGGATATGAGAGAGCTTGCCAAGGAGGAGCTTAATGATGCCAAGGCAAGAATTGATGATTTGGAGCAGCAGATGAAGATTCTTCTTCTTCCGAAGGACCCTAATGATGACAAGAACATCGTAGTGGAAATCAGAGCAGGTGCAGGCGGAGATGAGGCTGCGCTGTTTGCGGCAGAGCTTTTCCGTATGTACAGCCATTATGCAGAGGCTCAGAGATGGAAGATTGAACTTGTAAATGTCGATGATACAGGTATCGGTGGTATGAAGGAAGTTGAATTCATGGTTAAGGGTAAAGGTGCATACTCACTTCTTAAGTATGAAAGCGGTGTTCACAGAGTACAGCGTGTTCCTGAGACAGAGTCAGGCGGAAGAATCCATACTTCTACAGCTACAGTAGCCGTTATTCCGGAGGCTGAGGAAGTTGACGTAAAGATTGATGAGAAGGACATCCGTATCGATGTAATGAGAGCTTCAGGAAACGGTGGACAGTGTGTCAATACAACAGATTCAGCCGTAAGACTTACACATTACCCAACGGGAATCGTAATCTACAGCCAGACTGAGAAGTCACAGATTCAGAACAGAGAAAAGGCTTTTGCACTTCTTCGTGCAAAGCTTTACGATATGGAGCTTCAGAAGGCACATGACGCTGAGGCAGAGGCAAGAAGAAGCCAGATTGGTACCGGTGACCGTTCAGAGAAAATCAGAACATACAATTTCCCACAGGGACGTGTAACCGATCACAGAATCAAGCTTACACTGTACAAGATTGACCAGATTATGAACGGAGATATCCAGGAGATAATCGATGCACTTATAGCGGCAGACCAGGCAGCGAAGCTGGCACAGGTGAGTGAAAATTAGAGTTGCAATCAATAAGTTTTATGCTACAATACAATTATAAGAGGCAATCGCCACAGAGTGGTTGACTTGGTTAAGAATAAGACAAAAGCCTTCCCCAACTGGCCAAAGTACAGGGAGGGTTTTTGTTATACTAGTGACAAATGTTAATCGTGCCACATGGCTTGATTATATAATACAAAGATAAAAACGCAATGTGCATTGAGAAATGTACTAGAGCTGGTAGGTAGCCCAGCCGTCCTATTTTATATAGGGTAAGTAACCTGCCCCTCCGGGTTGTCCATTCTTTGTTCATAAAATTGTATAGGAGGGATTTCCATGGACAAAGTAATTGGAAAACTGACGGTATTTTTTGAAGAACCATTTTGGGTAGGAGTCTTTGAACACATTGAAGACGAAAAACTCTCGGTAGCAAAAGTAGTTTTCGGTGCAGAACCAAAGGATTATGAAGTTCAAGAGTTTATTCAAAAGTATTATTACAGTTTGCAGTTTAGTCCGGCTGTGGCAACTGTTGTAAAAGAAATAAAAAGAAATCCTAAGAGGATGCAGCGTGATGCAAAGAAACAGATGCAGGAAAATGGTATCGGTACAAAATCACAGCAAGCGCTGAAAATGCAACAGGAGCAGAACAAACATGAACGTAAAGTAAGAAGCCGAGAGAGAAAAGAGGCTGATGAACAGCGAATGTTTGAACTGAAACAGCAAAAGAAAAGGGAAAAGCATAAGGGGCATTAGTGCCTCTTAGCTTATACCCCTTAAATTCATATTTTTCTATTGTAGAATATTAATTAGTAATTTATTGATTATTATCTCTACTTGGTATACACTATGTATATACTAAATTCTAAGGAGGTTATCTATGCAGGCACAAGTAAAAGAATGGGGAAATAGTCAGGGAATCAGACTTTCAAAAGAAATATTAAAAAGTGCAGGAATTGGGTTGAATGAGGTTTTAGATGTTACGATATCCAATGGTGTAATTATTTTAGCGAAACCTTTTCGTCATAAAACACTGGAAGAAAGAGCCGCAGAATTTGATGGGAAACTGATGCTTGATGGTGAAT